>DATFKM010000414.1:0-2316 GCA_035268645.1 Paracoccaceae bacterium
TCTTCGCGAGCGCCACGTCGCCGGCCTTGGAGATGCCGTAGGCGGCGATCATCGGCGAGGCGCGCAGCGCCGCGATCGAGGAGACGATGGTGATGGTCCCGCCGCCGCGCGACTGCATCGAGGGCGCCACGAGCTTCGAGAGCCAGAGGTTGGAGCGGATGTTGGAGCGCATGATCTTGTCGAACGCCTCGTCCGGCAGATCGAGGATCGAGCCGTAGTAGGGGTTCGCGGCGGCGTTGCAGACCATCGCGTCGACCGGGCCGAAGCGGCTCTCGGTCTCGGCGATCAGCCCCTCGCACTGGTCGCGGTGGGAGATGTTGCAGGCGATCGCGGTCGCCTCGCCCCCGGCCTCGCGGATCGACTGCGCGACCGCCTCGCAGGGCTCGAGGTTGCGCGAGGAGATCACCACCCTGGCGCCCATCGCCGCCATCGCCTCGGCCGCGGCGCGGCCGATGCCGCGGCTCGCGCCGGTGATCACGGCGACCTTGCCGGTCAGGTCGAACGGGTTCTCGAGGCTCACCTGGTCTCTCCTCTCTGCGCCGCGGCCTCCTCGCGGAGCTCCTTGCGGCTTAGCTTGCCCACCGGGGTCCGGGGCAGGGTTTCGCGGAATTCGAGGCCGCGCGGCATCTCGTGGCGGCCGAGCCGGCCTTCGAGGAAGGCGA
The DNA here is from genome assembly GCA_035268645.1 of Paracoccaceae bacterium. GTDB lineage: Bacteria > Pseudomonadota > Alphaproteobacteria > Rhodobacterales > Rhodobacteraceae > Albimonas. The sequence goes on from DATFKM010000414.1 coordinate 663, forward strand.
CGAGGTCTTCGAGCGTGAAGGGGTCGTGTCCTTCGCGAAGGACGACGTAGGCCCTGGCGCTCTCGCCCCGGTAGTCGTCCGGCACGCCGATGACGAGGCATTCGGCGACGGCGGGATGCTCGTAGATCGCCTGCTCCACCATCTGCGGATAGACGTTGAAGCCGCCGGAGAGGATCAGGTCGGACTTGCGGTCCACCAGCCAGAAGAAGCCGTCCGCGTCGCGGTAGCCGACGTCGCCGGTGAGGAACCAGTCGCCGTGAAAGGCCTTTGCCGTCTCGTCGGGGCGGTTCCAGTAGCCCTTGGTGATGTTCGGCCCCCGGATCGCGAATTCGCCGGTCTCGCCCGGCGGCAGCTCCCGCCCCGGATCGTCGTGGTCGACGATGCGCATCTCGATGCCCGGCAGCGGCACGCCGACGGTGCCGGACTTCGCGGTGGCGGCGCCGGCGGGGATGCCGGTGCCCGCGGGCGAGGTCTCGGTCATGCCCCAGCCGCCGAGCAGCTCGATCCCCGTGAGGCGCTGGAAGCGGCGGCCGACCTCGACCGGCAGCGGCGCGCCGCCGGAGGCGCAGAGACGGAGCGAGGAGAGGTCCCGCGTCTCGATCCCGGGCAGGTTGGCGACGGCGATCCACATCGTCGGCACGCCCGCGAAGAGGGTGACGCCGCGACGCTCGATGTCCTCGACCGCGGCGGCGGCGTCGAAGCGGCGGCGGATCAGGATCTCCGAGCCCTGGTCGATCTGGCGCAGCAGGATCGTGGTCAGCGCGTAGATGTGGAAGAGGGGCAGGACGCACATGGCCACGTCCGGGGCGGCGTCCGGCGTCGGCTCGGCGTCGTCGCCGTACCAGGCGTCGTAGATCGCGACGGCGGAGGTCAGGTTGCCGTGGGTGAGCATCGCGCCCTTCGGCAGCCCCGTGGTGCCCCCGGTGTATTGCAGGAGCGCCACGTCGTCGGGCCTGGCCACGGGGTCCGGCGCCGGACCGTCGTCGGCCAGCGTCTCCCAGCCCTCGGCCCAGTCGGGGACGCCCAGGCCGCCCTCGGCGCCCCACTCGGCCTCCTCGCAGACTATCACGCGGGGGGCCGCGCCGGCTTCCGCGAGAGCCTTGGCGGCGTCGAGCATCGGCGGCAGGTCGACGGTGGCGAGCGCGACGGCCTCGGCGTCCTTCAGCTTGTGGGCGAGGACGCGGCCGACGTCGAGCGGCGAGAGATGGGCGATGCGGGCGCCGGCGCGGAGCGCGGCGAAGAAGAGCACCGGATGCCAGGCGGTGTTCGGCAGATAGAGGCCGAGCGTGTCGCCCGGGCCGATCCCGGCGGCGCGGAGGCGGCCGGCGGCGCGCTCCACCCGCGCGGCGAGGTCCGCGTAGGTCAGGCGCGCGGCGGCGTAGTCGATCGCCGGGCGCCCAGCGAAGCGGGCGGCGGCGGCCTCGAAGAGCGCGGGGACCGTGCCGTGGCCCGGGAGGGGGTCGTGCCGCGCGCCTTCGGGGTAGTGGGCGCGCCAAGGATGGCCGGTCCCGTCTCGATGCCGCCGTCCATGCTCCGCTCCTCCCTTGGCGCCGTCTGTCGCGGCGCGGCCGCGCGCGACGGTATTGCCGGGCTGCGGGCGCGTCAAACGGAGGGCGAAGGCCGTCGTGACGTCAACGCCTTGTTCACCCCGGCG
>DATFKM010000415.1:0-14118 GCA_035268645.1 Paracoccaceae bacterium
AGAACCCCCCGGGCGCGGGCCGATTGGCGAGCCGCCAGAGCGCCGCGCCGACGCCCCAGGCGCCGAGGGCGACGCCGGCGAGGCCCGCGATCGGGATCGCGAGGATCGAGACCACGATCAGCGGCGCGCCGACCAGGGTGATGCCGAGCACGGGGATCGACCCCGCCAGCGCGGAGAGCGTGAGGAACCCGACGCCGAGGCTGCGGAACGGCCGCTCCGCGAGGTCGAAGGCGAGCGCCTCGGTCCAGCCCGGCGCGGCGCCGAGGAAGAGGGCCTGGGCCAGCACCACCGCGCCGAGCGTGCCGAGAACGCCGAGGACGGCGCCGATCACGATCGCGACCGGCCCCGGCCCGGCATGCTCCCAAGGCTCGCGGGCCACGCGCTCGACCCGCTCCGGCGGGATCACGGAGGGCGGCGGCGCCGCGGCGTCCTCGGCCAGCCTCAGGACGCCGCCGATGCGCGCGCCCGGCCCCCAGTCCACCTCCTCGGCCATGATCCGGGCGTCGCCGATGATCTCGGCGTCGAGGCGCACGCGCTCGGCGGCGAGCAGGGCGGTGCCGACCGGCGCGCGGATCTCGACCTCGGAGGCGCCGGCGCGGAGCGTGCCGGCGACCTCGGCGTCGATCTCCACCATGTAGGCGGCGGCGCTGACGTCGCCGGCGACGGGCGCCTCGATCTCCACCGACCAGCCGGCGGCGTAGACGTTTCCGCCCACAGGCGCGGCGACGCCCACCGCGCGGCCCGCGAGATGGGCGGTTCCGTCGAGCTCGATCTCGCTGCGCACGCGCTCGCCGGCGGCGAAGAGGGACCCGGCGGCCTCGCCCCGGAGGATGGGCGCCTCCCCGGCCGCGTAGAGGTCGCCGCCGAACTCGAAGCGGTCCTGATCGTCCTGGGCAAAGCCCTGTGTGACAGGCCATATCGGCCAGAGCAGGACGGCGAGGGCGAGCAGGCGCAGGACGCCGCGGCGCGGTCGGCGCATGGGGGATCTCCTTCCGGTGGCGAGGGCCGTCATGGCCTCGAACCTGCCCGGCGGCGTGCGCGGGCGCCTTGAGCGACGTCAAGTCCCCGGCGAGGCGGGGGCGGCGACGTTCCGGTCGCGGCGATCCCCAGAGTTGTCCACAGGCCGGGCGAGGCGCTCAGACGCGGACGGCGAAGGCCGGGGCCGCGGCGGCTCGGGCGGCGGCGGCGAGCTCGGCCAGCGCGCGGACCGGCTCGCCCGTGCGGCGGCGGCGACCCGGCGGTCCTCGACGCCAGGCCGTTCGGGCGCGGGGGCCGCGCGGGCGACGACGCGCATCCTGTCGGCTGTCGCCTCGGGGTCGGCCGAACGGCGCGGGGGGCCGGCGAACCGGCCCCCCGCTTCAGGCTTCTCGTTGTCAGGCTGACCTACTGCTCGATGGTTCTTCGCCTGCGGCCTGACCCCGCGGGTCCGCCGCGCGCCGCGAAGGGCGTGCGGCGGACGGTCTCAGCTGCAGCCCGAGGTGCCGCCGCAGGTGTTGCACTTCAGGCAGGTGCCGTTGCGCACCAGCGTGAAGTTCCCGCATTCCCCGCAGCTGTCGCCCTCGTAGCCCTGCATCCGGGCCTTGGTGCGCTCGTCCATGGCGAGGGCGACCGCGCTCGTGGTCTCCATCGCCGCCTCGACCACCGCCGAGGTCCGGGCCGGCGCGGCCGAGGCCGCGGCGCGGCCGCCGTCGTAGACCAGCAGCTCCTGCGGCACGCGCTTGCGCATGTAGCCGGGCGAGGTCATCTCGCGCAGCATCGCCACGGCGCGCTCGGAGACGTCGGGCGCGACCTCCTCGACGTTGGGCGCGCGCCCCTCCTCGGTTCCGCGGCCGAGCTCGTCCATGCGCACGCCGTCGGGCTCGACATGGGCGAGGTCGTCGCGGTCGAGATAGGAGACGGCGAGCTCGCGGAAGATGTAGTCGATGATCGAGGTGGCGTTCTTGATCGAGTCGTTTCCGGTCACGATCCCCGCCGGCTCGAAGCGGGTGAAGGTGAAGGCCTCCACGAACTCGTCGAGCGGCACGCCGTACTGAAGGCCGACGCTGATCGCGATGGCGAAGTTGTTCATCATCGCGCGGAAGGCGGCGCCTTCCTTGTGCATGTCGATGAAGATCTCGCCGAGGCGGCCGTCCTTGTATTCGCCGGTGCGCAGGTAGACCTTGTGGCCGCCGACGATGGCCTTCTGGGTGTAGCCCTTGCGCCGTTCGGGCAGCTTCTCCCGCGCGGCGCGTTCGCGGGCGATCTCCTTGACCACGATCTTCTCGACGATCTTCTCGGCGATGACCTGGGCGCGGGCCGACTGCGGCGCCTCGATCAGGTCCTCGGCGGCGTCCTCGTCGTCGATCAGGGCCGAGGAGAGCGGCTGCGAGAGCTTCGAGCCGTCGCGGTAGAGGGCGTTGGCCTTCACGCCGAGCGACCAGGAGAGCTCGTAGGCGGCGAGGCAGTCCTCGATCGTCGCCGCGTTGGGCATGTTGACGGTCTTGGAGATGGCGCCGGAGATGAAGCTCTGCGCCGCGGCCATCATGCGGATGTGGCTCTCGACCGAGAGGAAGCGCCGGCCGATGCGTCCGCAGGGGTTGGCGCAGTCGAAGACGGAGAGGTGCTCGGGCTTCAGGCCGGGCGCGCCCTCGAGGGTCATGGTCCCGCAGACATGGGCGTTGGCGGCCTCGATCTCGGCGCGGGAGAAGCCGAGCTCTCGCAGCAGGTTGAAGCCCGGGTCGGAGAGCTTCGCCTCGGGGATGCCGAGGACGTCGGTGCAGAAGTCGAGGCCGAGCGTCCACTGGTTGAAGGCGAAGGAGATGTCGAAGGCGCTTTCGACGGCGCGCTCCACCGCGTCGATCTGCTCGCGCCCGAAGCCGCGGGCGGTCAGCGCCTCGGCGTTGACGCCGGGGGCGCCGGCGAGGGTGCCGCGGCCGACGGCGTAGGCGACGATCGCCTCGATGTCGTCGGGGGCGTAGCCGAGCGTCTCGAGCGCGGCCGGCACCGACTGGTTGATGATCTTGAAGTAGCCGCCGCCGGCCAGCTTCTTGAACTTCACCAGCGCGAAGTCGGGCTCGATGCCGGTGGTGTCGCAGTCCATCACGAGGCCGATGGTGCCGGTCGGGGCGATCACGCTGGCCTGCGCGTTGCGGAAGCCGTTCTCGTCGCCGAACTCGAGCGCGCGGTCCCAGGCGGCCTTCGCGTGCGCCACCAGCCGCCGATCGGGGCAGGAGGCGTGGTCGAGCGGCACCGGCGGCACCGCGAGGCCCTCGTAGCCCTCCGTCTCGCCGTAGGCGGCGCGGCGGTGGTTGCGGATCACGCGGAGCATGGAGCTCGCGTTGCGGGAATAGGCCGGGAACGGGCCGACCTCGCCCGCCATCTCGGCCGAGGCGGCGTAGCTGGCGCCGGTGAGGATGGCGCTGAGCACGCCGCCCATGGCGCGGCCTTCGTCGGAGTCGTAGCCGAAGCCCATGTTCATCAGCAGCCCGCCGATGTTGGCGTAGCCGAGGCCGAGGGTGCGGTATTCGTAGGAGCGGCGCGCGATCTCCTTGGAGGGGAACTGCGCCATCAGCACGCTGACCTCGAGCGTGACGGTCCAGAGCCGCACCGCGTGCTCGTAGGCCTCCACGTCGAACCGGCCGCCGTCCCAGAACTTCAGCAGGTTGAGCGAGGCCAGATTGCACGCCGTGTCGTCGAGGAACATGTACTCGGAGCACGGGTTGGAGGCGCGGATCGGGCCGTCCGCCGGGCAGGTGTGCCAGGCGTTGATGGTGTCGTGGTACTGGATGCCCGGATCGGCGCAGGCCCAGGCGGCGTGGCCGATCTGGTCCCAGATCTCGCGCGCCTTCACGGTCTTCGCGACCTTGCCGTCGGTGCGGCGGATCAGCTCCCAGTCGGCGTCGGCGCGCACGGCGTCGAGGAAGGCGTCGGTGACGCGGACGGAGTTGTTGGAGTTCTGCCCCGAGACGGTGAGGTAGGCGTCCGAATCCCAGTCGGTGTCGTAGGTCGGGAACTCGATCGAGGCGTAGCCCTGCTCGGCGTATTGCAGCACGCGCATGACGTAGCTCTCGGGGATCATGGCGCGGCGGGCGGCCTTGATCGCCTGCTTGAGCCGGGGGTTCGCCTTCGGGTCGGTCGCGTCCTCCTCGCGCCCGTCCCAGCCGCGGATGGCGTCGAAGACGGCGTTGAGGCGCTGCTCGTGCGCCTTGGAGCCGGCGACGAGGGAGGCGACCTTCTGCTCTTCGCGGACCTTCCAGTTGATGAAGGCCTCGATGTCCGGGTGATCCATGTCGCAGATCACCATCTTGGCGGCGCGGCGCGTGGTGCCGCCGGACTTGATGGCGCCGGCGGCGCGGTCGCCGATCTTCAGGAAGCTCATCAGGCCGGAGGATTTGCCGCCGCCGGCCAGCGGCTCGTTCTCGCCGCGGATGTCGGAGAAGTTGGTGCCGGTGCCCGAGCCGTACTTGAAGAGCCGCGCCTCGCGGGTCCAGAGATCCATGATGCCGCCGTCGTTCACCAGGTCGTCGGAGACGGACTGGATGAAGCAGGCGTGGGGCTGCGGGTGCTCGTAGGCGGTCTTGGACTTGACGAGCTTCTTCGTCTCGAAGTCGACGTAGTAATGGCCCTGCGACGGGCCGTCGATGCCGTAGGCCCAGTGGAGGCCCGTGTTGAACCATTGCGGGGAGTTCGGCGCCGCCATCTGGGCGCAGAGCATGTAGCGCATCTCGTCGTAATAGGCGGAGGCGTCCTCCTCCGACGAGAAGTAGCCTCCCTTCCAGCCCCAGTAGGCCCAGGCGCCGGCGAGCCGGTCGAAGACCTGACGGGCCGAGGTCTCTCCACCCATTTCGGCGTCGGCCTCGGGCTCGCCGCGACGCAGGAAGTCGGGGACGCCCGCCTCCTCCACCCGGCGGAGGGTCGACGGCACGCCGGCCTTGCGGAAATACTTCTGCGCGAGCACGTCGGAGGCGACCTGGCTCCAGGCGGCCGGCACCTCGATGTCGGCGAGGCGGAACACCACCGAGCCGTCGGGATTGCGGATCTCGCTCGTCGCCCTGCGGAACTCGAAGCTCTCGTAGGGGGACGCCCCGGTGCGCGTGAACCGCCGTTCGATCTTCATTGCCGTCTCCCTCGCCGCCCGCGGGCGGTCCATCACTGTCCGCGGCGCGTGTCGCGCGCGCCGGGCCGGGCGCCGGAGCGCCCGCGTTCCACCTTTTACGCTTGCCGGGGCGTTCGCCCCAGATGAGGCGGCGGACACCAGATGTAGGGCCGCCGGCCTTGCTGGGACCCAGATTATGCGAGAGCCGGCGTCGCGCAACAGAAATATGTCCCTTCAATTCAAAATGTGGGGATTGACCGGGGCTCCGACACCACACCTAGCGCGAACGAATTAGCAACATTAACCCTTGCTTAACGATCGGATGCGCCGATGGGGGCACGGGATTCGGCCGCAACGCCTGAATGCGACCTGCCGCGTCGAATCCGGACGCGACCCGTTCGCCTCGTCGCGGCACGGACGATGGGGATGCGCCTCGTCGGGGCGCGGCAGCCGGAGATCCGCCATGTCGGCCGCAGAAATCCGAACGGGCCCCGCCGACATCGCGTTCGCGGAGGCGCTGGCCGCGGTGAGGGCCCCCATCGGCGCCGCACGCGGGCTGCCCAACGCGCTCTACGCCGGAGGCGGTTGGGCGGTGGAGCGCGAGCGCCTGTTCCGTGGCGGATGGTCCTGCATCGGCTTCGAGGAGGACGTGCCCGAACCCGGCGACGTGCGGCCGGTCGACCACCTCGGCGCGCCGCTGCTGATGGCGCGCGACCGGGCGGGCGGCTTGCGCGTGTTCCAGAACGTCTGCCGGCATCGCGGCATGATCCTCGTGGACGCGCCGCGCAACGTGCCGGGGGTGCTGCGCTGCCCGTATCATTCCTGGTGCTATTCGCTCGACGGGAAGCTGCGGGCGACGCCGCATGTCGGCGGGCCGGGGCTGAACGCGCACCCGGCCGTCGACCCGGCGGCGACGGGGCTGATCGGGGTGCGCTCGGGCGTGTTCCTCGGCTGCGTCTTCGTCGCGCTGGACGCCGAGGCGGAGCCCTTCGAGGACTTCGTCGCGCCGCTTCGCGCGGCCTGGGCGGATTTCGCGGACCGGCCGCTGTTCCACGGCGGCGACGATTCGCGCTTCGCGCTGGAGCTGGCGGCGAACTGGAAGCTGGCGGTCGAGAACTACTGCGAGTCCTATCACCTGCCTTGGGTGCATCCGGGGCTGAACGCCTATTCGCGGCTGGAGGACCATTACCCGCTGGAGGGCGAGGGCTTCGCCGGTCAGGGCACCACCGTCTATGCGCCGGCGCTCGGCGGGGACCGGGCGTTCCCGGACTTTCCGGGGCTGCCGTCGCGCTGGGACCGGGCGGCGGAGTATGCGGCGCTGTTTCCCAACCTGCTGCTCGGCGTGCATCGCGACCACGTCTTCGCGATCCGGCTGGAGCCGCTGGGGCCGGACCGGCTGCGCGAGCACGTCTCGATCCGCTATGCGGCGCCGGAGGCCGCGGGGCCGGACTTCGCGCCGCCGCGCGCGCGCAACGCGGCGCTCTGGCGCGAGGTGTTCGAGGAGGACGTCTTCGTCGTCGAGGGGATGCAGCGCGGCCGCGGGGCGCCGGGCTTCGACGGCGGCGTGTTCTCGCCGGTCATGGACGGGCCGACGCATGCCTTCCACCGCTGGGTCGCCGCCAAGCTCGCCTGAGGCGGGCGGCTCGCCTGAGGCGCTGGACGCGGCGCTGAGGCGGCTGCACGGCTCGGGCCGCGCCGGAGCGCTGGCGGGGCTGCACGCGCGGGCGGCGGCGCTGCCGGCGCTGTCGCCGGAGGCGCGGCGCTTTCACCTGACCCATGCCTGGGTGCATGCGCTGGAGGCGGGCGAGCCGGTCCGCGCCGCGGCGCTGGAGGCGGAGCTGCGCGCGGCGGGGGGCCTCTGACGCGAAAGGGGCCGGGCGCGCGGCCCGGCCCCCCTTGGTGCGGCCCGCCCCGGAGGACGGACCGAAGCCCGGTCACTCGGGCAGGATCACGGCGTCGATGACGTGGATCACGCCGTTGGAGGCCTCGATGTCGGCGGTGACGACGTTGGCGCCGTCGACCGTGACGCCGTCGGTGGCGTCGATGGCGACGGTCGAGCCCTGCACGGTCTCGGCCTCGAGCTCCTTGCCGGCGATGTCGGCGCTCATCACCTTGCCCGGCACCACGTGGTAGGTGAGCACGGCGACGAGCCGGTCCTTGTTCTCCGGCTTCAGCAGCTCCTCGACCGTGCCCTCGGGCAGCGCGGCGAAGGCGGCGTCGGTCGGCGCGAACACCGTGAACGGGCCCTCGCCCTTCAGCGTCTCGACGAGGTCGGCGGCCTGCACGGCGGCGACGAGGGTCTCGAAGTCGTCGGCCGCGACGGCGGTGTCGACGATGTCCTTGTCGGCGGCCAGCGCGGCGGTGGCGGACATGGCGAGGCCGGTGGCGGCCATGGCGATGGTGCGGAGCATGAACGTCTCCCTCTCTGTCGGTTGCATGGCCGGAGCGGATCGCCCCGGACCTGTGCGGGGAGATTCGCGGCGCGGAGCCGCCCGGATCACGGGCAGGCGATGACGATGATTTCAGTGGAAAGGCGTTGCCGGGGCGGGCCCGCCCGCTAAGCCGCGGCGCCCGTCGGCGGCAACCGTGGCGCGGCGTCGCGGCGCGGCGGGCAGGTGCGGCCGCCCGCCGCGGGGGCTCAGTCGCGTCGCGGGATCTCGCGCAGGGTCTCGACCCGGCGCACGGGCTCGAAGCCGGCGCGCTGATACATCGGCAGGGCGCGCGGATGGTCGAGCGAGCAGGTGTTGACGGTCATCCTGCGCACGCCCTCCCGCTCCCAGCCCATGCGGGTGGCGGCCCCGAGCAGCCAGCGGCCGAGGCGGCGCTCGTGGAGCCGTTCGGCGATGCCGAAATAGGAGAGGTCGCAGACCCCCTCCTCGCGCCAGTCGAGCAGCACGAGCCCGGCGGGCCAGCCGTCCCAGATCATCGAGAACAGGCTGACGTCGTCGTCGTCCAGCACCTCCTGCAGAGCGGCGCGGTCGTCGGCGTGCCGGTCGGTCCAGTGATAGGCCTCGCCGACGAGATCGTAGAGATAGAGGAAGTACCGCACCGGCGGGCGCACCGCGCGCATCAGGCTGACCGGCGCGCCGGAGGGCAGCGGCGGCGCCGGTCCCTCGGGGCGGTGGGCCATCTCCAGATAGGTGACGACGACCTCGACGGGCTCGGTTCCGGCGGGTTCGGCGGGCGTGGTCACGCCGCCGGCCCCGTCTCCACGGCGAGGTCGGGATAGGCGCCCCACTCGGTCCAGGAGCCGTCGTAGACGGACCAGCGCCGCTTGCCGATGCGCTCCAACGCGAGGGCCAGCACGCAGGCGGTGACGCCGGAGCCGCAGGTGGTGACGACGGGCTTGTCGAGATCGACGCCGGCCTCGCGGAAGGCGGCCTCGAGTTCGGCCGGCGGCTTCATCGTGCCGTCCTCGTTCAGGAGAGTGGTGTAGGGCACGTTCCGGGCGCCGGGCATGTGGCCGGAGCGCAGGCCCTTGCGCGGCTCCGGCGCCTCGCCGGTGAAGCGGGCGGCGGAGCGGGCGTCGACGATCTGCTCCTGGCCGAGCTTCACCGCGGCGGCGACCTGGGTGACGTCGCGCACCAGCGAGGCGTCGCGGCGGGCGGTGAAGTGGCGGTCGCGCCTCGGGGGCTCGAGGTCCTCGGTCGGGCGGCCCTCGGCCAGCCATTTGGGCAGGCCGCCGTCGAGGACGGCCACGTCCTTGTGCCCCATCAGACGGAACATCCACCAGACGCGGGCGGCGGAGAACATGCCGGCCTGATCGTAGACCACGACGCGGTGCCCGTCGCCGATGCCCATGGCGCGGACGCGCGAGACGAACTTCTCCGGCGGCGGGGCCATGTGCGGCAGGTCGGAGCGGGCGTCCGAGATCTCGTCGATGTCGAAGAACTGCGCGCCGGGAATGTGCGCCGCCTCGTAGTTGGCGCGCATGTTCCCGGGCAGGCCCGGCGCCGGCAGCGAGCCGTCGAGGACGCGCACGTCCGGCGCCGCGAGATGCCGCGCGAGCCAGTCGGTGGAGACGATCAGCTGCGGGTCGCTCTCGGGCATCGTCGGGGTCTCCTCGCTCGGGTCGGGTCCTGAATAGCGCCGGCGGGCCGGGGGCGTCCAGCGCGGGCGGTCAGGAGAAGCGCTCGGGACCCTTCCACTGCGCTTCGGAATAGCGGTCGCCGTGGGCCCAGCCGACGGGGAGGACGGCCTCGACCTCGGCGATCTCCTCGGCGGTGAGCGGCGACTCGGCGCCGGCGGCGCATTCGGCGAGATGCGCGGGCGAGCGGGTGCCGGGGATCGGGATCACGTGCGGGCCGCGGGTCATCAGCCAGGCGATCGCGGTCTCGGCGGCGCTGCGGCCGAGGCGGAGGGCGACGGCGCGGAAGCCGTCGGCGAGGCGCAGGTTGGCCTCGAAATGCGGGCTCTGGAAGCGGGGGTTGGCCTTCAGGAAGGCGCTTTCCGCGACGCGCTCCGGCGTCGGGGGCGTGTCGGTCAGGAGGGCTCGGCCGACGGGGGAGAAGGCGACGAGGGAGGTCCCGAGCTCGGCGCAGGCCTGGACGAGGCCGAGCTCGGGCGCGCGGGTGGCGAGGGAGTATTCGCTCTGCACCGCGGCGACGGGGTGGACGGCGGCCGCGCGGCGCAGCGAACTCGGCGCGATCTCGGAGAATCCGAAGCCGCCGATCCGGCCGTCGCGGACGAAGCCGGCCAAGGTCTCGGCCACCTCCTCGATCGGGCGGTCGGCTTCGCGCCTGTGGACGTAGAAGAGGGCGACGTGATCGACGCCGAGGCGCCCGAGCGAGGCGTCGAGGGCGGCTTCGAGATGTCCGGGCGAGTTGTCGAAGCTGCGTGCGCCGGTCTCCGGGTCGCGCCTGATGCCGGCCTTGGTGGCGATGGTGAAGCGGTCGCGCCCCTCGGTGGCGAGGAAGCGGCCGATCACCGTCTCCGAGCGCCCCATGCCGTAGACGTTCGAGGTGTCGAGATGGTCGATGCCGAGATCGAGGCAGGCGCGGAGGACGGCGTGCGATTCCTCCTCGGTCGTCGGCCCGTAGAAGTCGGTGAACGACATCGCGCCGTAGCCCAGCGCGGACACCATCGGGCCGTCCGGTCCCAGTCTGCGTCGCTCCATCAGGCTCTCCCCCGCTCCGCGTCGGCGCGACTGTCGCGAAGCGGAGGGGGATTGTCCACCGCAGGGGTCGCGTCCCGGACCGAGGATCGCGGCCCGGGCCGAGGCCTCAGCCCTCGAGATGGAGGGTGACGCGGCGGTTGCGCCTGCCCTTCTTCTCGATCTTGCCGAGGCGCACGGGCCCGATCTCGCCCGTGGCGCGGACATGGGTGCCGCCGCAGGGCTGGAGATCGACCGGCGTCTCGTCGGCGCCGATGCGGATCAGGCGCACGCGGCCCTGCCCGGTCGGGGGCTTCACGCTCATGGTCTTGACGAGGCCGGGATTCGCCTCGAGCTCGGCTTCGGTGATCCAGACCTCGGTCACGGGATGGTCGGCGTCGATCAGGGCCTGGAGCGCGGCCTCCAGCGCCGCCTTGTCCTCGGGCGGCGCCTCCATGTCGAAGTCGAGCCGGCCCTTGTCCGCGGCGATCGAGCCGCCGGTGACGGGCAGCGGGATCACCACCGAGAGGAGATGCAGCGCGGTGTGGACGCGCATGTGCGCGCGCCGGCGCCCGGCGTCGAGGCGCTGCACGACGGAGGCGCCGGGCGCGGGGGCGGCGGCGCCCTCGGCGAGGACGAGCTCGACCGTCTCGTCAGGACCCTTGACGGCGTCGATCACCTCGGCCTCGCCGCCGTCCCAGGCGAGGCGCCCGGCGTCGCCCGGCTGGCCGCCGCCGGCGGGATAGAACAGCGAGCGGTCGAGGCGCACGCGCCCGGCCTCGACGGCGAGGACGGGGGCCTCGGCCTCGGTCAGGTAGGCGTCGGCGCGGTAGGGGTGGAGCGTCTCGGTCATGGGGTCTCCTCGGATCGGGGGGCGGCCTCGGGCGCGGCGGCGCCGGCGGGCATCGCGGCGCCGTCCGGCATGCGCAGATGCACGACGCGCTGGGCGAAGGGGATCTCGACGCCGGCCTCGCGGAAGCGGCGCTCGACCTCGAAATGCAGGTCGGAGCGGACCTGCAGGATCGTGTTCACGTCGCGCAGGATCACGCGCAGCTCGAACTCGAGCGCGTCCGGGCCGAAGCGCAGGAACAGCACCTGCGGCGGGGGGTATTGCAGGACCCGGCGCTCCGCCTGGCCGATCTGCGTCAGGATGCGCTCGACGAGGCGAACGTCGGAGCCGTAGGCGACGCCGACGGGGATGATCAGCCGGCCGAGATGGTTGGTGAGCGTGTAGTTGGTGACCGTGCCGGAGATGAGCTGGGAGTTCGGCAGGATCAGGGCGGAGCGGTCGAAGGTCACGATCTCCGTCGCGCGGACGTTGATGCGCCGGACGTTGCCGTGCACGCCGCCGACCTCGATCCAGTCGCCGACCTTCACGGGCCGTTCGATCAGCAGGATGATGCCGGAGACGAAGTTGTTGACGATGGTCTGCAGGCCGAAGCCGATGCCGACCGAGAGCGCGCCCGCGACGATGGCGAGGTTCGAGAGGTCGAGCCCCGCCGAGGAGATGGCGGCCAGCGCGGCGAGCGCGACGCCGATGTATCCGACGCCCGAGACCAGCGCGGTGCGCCCGCCGGCGTCGAGCTTGGTCTTCGGCAGGACCGAGGTGTTCAGCGCCGCCTGCAGCAGCCGGGTCAAGGTGTAGCCGACGCCGAACACGATGAAGAAGGTGACGATCTCGGCCGGAGAGATGGTCACGTCGCCGACCTGCACGCCCCCGACGATCAGGTTCCATACCTCGACCAGATCGGCCGGACGCATGCCCCAGATCAGGGCCAGCGGCGGCAGTCCCGCGAGGATCAGCAGCACGGCGAAGAACACCGGGATCAGCCGGAGACCCTCCGCGCCCTCCCGCCGCGTCTCGACGTAGCTCTCGATGCCTTCGTCGAGCAGCGAGAAGAGCACCATGCCGAGCGTGATCAGCGCGAGCGTCAGCGCCGGGGCGAAGAAGGTGAACTTGGAGGCGACGAAGAAGCCCGCGACGGCGAGGAGGATCGAGACGACGGCGGCGATGCGCAGGCCGACGGCGCCGAAGGCCCTGATGCGCTGCGAGGGCGGGACGCTCTGCTCTTCCTCCGCGCCCGGCTCCGCCGACGCGGCCGCCGCGGCGTCGGCGGGGCGCGCGTCTCCGGGGCTGGGCGCGACGTAGCCGGCGAGCGCCCAGAGCGTGAGCGCGCCCGGCGTCAGGACCGCGAGGTTGGCGACCGCCAGCGTCCCGGCCGAGAGGCCCGCGGACGCGAACTCCAGCACGAGGATCGACTCGGCGAAGGCGACGACGCCGAGGATCGCCGCGTGACGGGCCGCGGCGCGGGCATCGCGCTCGTCGAGCACGGAGAGGCGAAGCGAGGGCTCGTCCGGCGCGTACCAGGCCAGCGACAGGCTGCGCGCGAGGACCAAAGTGGCGAGTCCCCGGATGGAGACGAGGATGACGTCGTTCCCGATCGGGCCGAACACGTCGAGCAGGGCCAGCGCCGTCAACAGCGCGCCCAGCGCCATCGAAAGCAGGAACGCCCGGACGAAGGCGGCGAGCGCCGAGGCGGCGACCCGACGCGCTCGCGACGTCTCGGGCTGGAAGCGGTCGCGGATCAGCCGCACCGCCCGTCGCCGCAGCACCACGGCCAGCAGAGGGGCCGCGACGAGCGCGGCGGCGATGATCGGGAGGTATCGGATGCGCTCCCGGTTGCGCACCGGGTCGTGGAAGGCGAACGCGACCTCGTTGCCGAGACGGCCGGCGAGTTCGAGGTATTCCGCGATCGCGCCCGGCCACAACGAAGGATCCAGGGGCGTCGGTCCGCGGGTCAGGAACTCCTCCGCGACGCGGCGGCGGATCAGCTCGCCGATCTTTTCGATCAGGGTGTCGGCGCGCGCCCGCGCGAACTCGGCCTTGCGGCTGCGGGCTTCGAGCGTCGCGAGGCGCCGGTTCAGCTCGCGCCGCTCGGCGGCGACGGACGCGGCCTCCGCCTCGCCTTCGGCGGGGGATGGGCCGAGGGCCTCGAGCTGGCGCCGGAGCGGCTGCGCGAGGGCCTCGGTGCGCGCCGCCAGCGCGCGCGCCGCGGCGCGGTGGCCGACGAGCACCTCGCGCAGCACCTCGAAGGCGGCGGTGGAGGCCCGGTCGTTGGCGATGGCGGTCCGCGCCACGGCCGCGCGGGACTCCCATTCCTCGAACAGGGCCTCGATCGCGGCGGCCTCGTCGGCGGTCTGGACGGCGGGGTCGGAGCGCGGAGGATCCGGCAGCGGCCCGACGGCCTCGGGCGGGCCGGCCGCGTCGGCCTCGGCCTCGGCCGTCGTGGCGGCGGCTTCGGCCTCCGCCGCGGCCGCGTCCCGGGCGGCCTCCGGGGCGCCGGCGGCCGGCGGCGCGGAAGGCTCCGGGGCCTGCGCCGCGACCGGCGGCGGCGCGAGGAGCGCCGCCGCGAGGAGCGCGACGCCCGCCGCGGCGAGGCCCGCCCGGCGGCGCACGGCTCAGCCCTCGTCCGGCAGCGAGACGTCCGGGAGGTCGCTGCGGCGCGTCTCGAGCCAGTCGGGCGCCGGCAGCCCCTTCTCGCGCATGAACTCGGGGTTCCAGAGCCGCGACTGATAGCGCGTGCCGTAGTCGCAGAGGATCGTCACGATGGTGTGGCCGGGCCCCATCTCCCGCGCGAGGCGGATGGCGCCGGCGACGTTGATGCCGGAGGAGAGGCCGAGGCAGAGCCCCTCCTCGCGCAGGAGGTCGTAGATGATCGGCAGCCCCTCCTCGTCCGGGACGTTGCAGGCGAAGTCGACCTCCAGCCCCTCGAGGTTCCTCGTGATGCGCACCTGGCCGATGCCCTCGGCGATGGAGGAGCCCTCCATCGCGATCTCGCCGGTGGTGAAGTAGCTGTAGAGCCCGGCGCCGTCCGGATCGGCGATGCCGATCCTCACGTCCGGCTTGCGGGCGCGCAGCCCCTCGGCGACGCCGGCGAGGGTGCCGCCGGAG
>DATFKM010000416.1:0-8728 GCA_035268645.1 Paracoccaceae bacterium
TCGACGAAGGCCGCGCCGGCGCCGCCCGCTGCCCCGCGGTGCTCGTCGCCACCCCGCGCGAGGGCGGCGATCCGAGGATCACCGCCGACGCGGGCGCCTTCTTCGCGGAGCCGATGGACGCCGTCGTCGAATGCGCCGGGCACGGCGCCGTCGCCGCCCACGGCGAGCGCGTCCTCGCCGCCGGCGCCGACCTCGTCGTCACCGCCGTCGGCGCCCTGACCGACGACGCCCTCGCCGATCGGCTGGAGGCCGCGGCCGTCAAGGCGGGCCGCCGCGTGATCCTCCCCTCCGCCGGCATCGGCGCGCTCGACATGCTCTCGGCCGCCGCCGTCGGCGGCCTCGACCGCGTGCGCGTCACCGTCCGCAAGGATCCCTCCGCCTGGGTCGGCACCGTCGCCGAGGAGCGCTTCGACCTCGCCGGCATGAACGGCCCGACCACGCTCTACGAGGGCCCCGTCCGCGAGGGCGCGCGCCTCTATCCCGGCAACGTCAACATCTCCGCCGCCGCCGCCCTCGCCGGCCTCGGCCTCGACCGCACCGAGCTCCGCATCGTCGCCGACCCCGCCCTCGACACCCATGTCGTCGAGATCGAGGCGGAAGGCGCCTTCGGGCGCCTCCGCTTCGAGGAGGACGTGACCATCTCCGAGAACCGCAAGACCGGCCGCATCGTCGCGATGGCCCTGATCAAGACCGTCCGCAACCTCTCCGCCCCCGTCGTCGTCGGCTGGTGAGGCTCAGCGCGCCCCGAGCACCCCGCGCAGCACAGGAAACGCCCCGAACGCCACCTGCCCGGCGAGCCCCAGCGCCCCCGCCGGCGTGGTCCAATGCGCGACCACCGCCGCGGGCGTCATGCCGAAGGCCAGCGCCGCCAGCGCCAGCTCCGCCGCTATCAGCAGCGCGAAGGCGAGCTCGCCCATCACGACACGCGCCGGCAGAGTCGCCACCCCGAAGCGCGGACAAAGCCGGCCCGCAAGCCACCAGGCGATCCCCAGCATCACCGGCAGCTCCGCGACCGTCGCGAGGACCGCCCCCAGCGCCGGCTCCAGGAACCCGACCCTGAGCGCCCCCAGCAAGACGCCCGCCGCGAACACCGCCGCGAAATAGGCGATCCCGCCGAGGACCGCGCCCCGCAGCCCGGTCACGCCTCCGCCGCGGCGGGCGCGCCCTCCGTCACCGGCGCCAGCCCGGCCATGTCGCGCCCCGCGATCCAGCCGAAGGTCATCGCCGGCCCGAGCGTGATGCCCCCGCCGGGATAGGCCCCGCCCATCACGCTCGCCGCGTCGTTGCCGACGGCGTAGAGCCCGGGGATCGCCGCGCCCTCCCGCAGCACCCGCGCCCGCGCGTCCGTCGCGAGCCCCGCGAAGGTGCCGAGGTCGCCCATCCGCACCTCCACCGCGTAGAACGGCCCATGCCGCAGCGGCGCCACGCAGGGGTTCGGCCCGCCATGCTCCGGATCGCCGAGCGAGCGGTTGTAGCTGGTGGAGCCCTTGCCGAACGCCGGATCCTCGCCCTTCGCCGCCGGTCCGTTCCACTCCCGAAGCTGCGCCTCGAACCCGTCCGGATCGAACCCCGCCGCCTTCGCGAGGCTGCGCGGCGAAAGCCCCTTCTTCAGATAGCCCGAGCGCAGATACGGCCCCAAAGGCAGCGGCGCCCCCTTCGCGAAGCCCAGCCCGTAGCGCTTGATCGTGCGATGATCCGCCACGAACCAGGCGCGCGGCGGGCCGTCCCAGCCGCGCTCGGCCTTCGCCGCCATCAGGCTCTGGCCGAAGTCGTGATAGCTGTCCGCCTCGTTGCAGAAGCGACGCCCGCTCGGATCCACCGCGATCACGCCGGGCTTGGAGCGGTCCACGAAATGCGGGAACACGCCTTCGCGCCCGTCCGGCCACGGCACGCGGGAGACCGGCACCCAGGCCGCCGCGTTCGGCAGTTCGGACCGCGCCCGCCCGCCGACGGCCTCGCCCAGCCTCAGCCCGTCCCCGGTGTTGCAGTCAGGCGCCGGCGACCAGTGCTCCGCCCCCGTCGGCGCATGCGCGAAAAGCTCCTTCCGCCGGTCGAGGTCATGCGGAAAGCCCCCCGCCGCCAGCACGACGCCCTTCCTCGCCCGCACCTCGACGCGCCCGCCCTTGCGCTCCAGCACCGCGCCGACGACGGCGCCGTCCTCCACGATCAGCTCCACCGCGGGCGAGCGCTCCCACAGCGTCACGCCCGCATCGGCGGCGCTCTTCAGCAGCCGCCCGGCGAGGGCGTTGCCGTTGGTCAGCCGCATCGGCCGGCCGTGCACCGCCACGTCCCGCCCCCAGCGCGCCAGCAGGTTCGCCACCACCCCGGCCGACTTGACCGAGCGCGTCGCGTTGAAGAAGTGCTTCAGCTCCTCCCCGGTGCCGATCATCATCCCGAAGAGCGTGATCTCCCGCAGCGGCGGGCGCAGGCGCTTCAGGCGCCGCCCCAGCCCCCGCGCGTCATAGGGCGCCGCGACGATGCTCCGCCCGCCGTCGACGCCGCCGGGCGCCTTCGGGTGATAGTCCGCGAAGCTCGGCCCCAGCAGGAACTCGAGCTCGGTCTCCGCGAGAAACCACTCGACCATCCGCGGCCCGGCCTCGAGGAAGGCGTCCACCCGGTCGCCGTCGAAGAAGTTGCCGGCCTCGTGCGCCAGATACTCCCGCGCCGCGGCCTTGGAATCCTCGACCCCCGCCGCCTCGGCCACCGGCGAGCAGGGGATCCACAGCCACCCGCCGGAGCGCGCCGTGGTCCCGCCGAACACCTCCGCCTTCTCCGCGACGATCGTCTCCAGCCCGTGCCGCGCCGCCGTCGTCGCCGCCGAAAGCCCCCCGGCGCCGGAGCCGACGACCAGCGCGTCGCACTCCACCCGGTCCGTCATCCGCGCGCCGCCCGGTCCTTCTCGTTCGTCCCCCGGATCGCCTCGCGCGCCTCCTCCCACTCGGCGTCGCCCCAGTCGCGCAGCTCGTAGAAGTTGCCGCCCGTCGCCAGCGCCTGCGCGCCGTCCATGGCGATGGTCTCGCCCGTCAGCCAGCCGCAGCCGTCCGAGAGCAGGAAGCAGGCGAGGTTCTGAAGCTCCTCGAAGGTCCCGCAGCGTCCCATCGGGTTGCGCCGGGCCGTCCGCGCGCCGGGCTCCTCGCCGGGGTTGAGACGCTTCGACATCCCCTCCGTCGGGATCTCCCCCGGCGCGATGCTGTTGAGGCGGATGCCGTGCCGCCCCCACTCCGCCGCGAGGCTCATGGTCATCGCATGGATCGCGGATTTCGACATGGTGGAGGGCACGACGAACGGCCCCCCGTTGCGCACCCAGGTCACGGTGATCGAGACGACCGAGCCCGGCTGCTCCCGCTCGATCCAGCGCCGCCCGACCGCGTGGGTGACGTAGAACGTCCCGTGCATCACGATGTTGGCGATGGCGTCGAAGCCGCGCGGGCTCAGATCCTCGGTGCGGGAGATGAAGTTGCCGGCGGCGTTGTTGATCAGCCCCGTCAGCGGGCCGGAGGCGAAGGCCTCGCCGACCATCTCGTCCACGGCCTGCGCGTTGCGGATGTCGACCGAGAAGGTGTCGACCTTCCGCCCCGTCTCGCCCTCGATCGCCGTCTTGGTCTCCTTCAGCGGCCCTTCGCGCCGCCCGCAGATCACGAGGTCGGCGCCCAGCGCCGCCAGCCGCTCGCCCATCGCGCGGCCGAGGCCGGTGCCGCCCCCGGTGATCAGCACCCGCCTGCCGTCGAACAGCCCGTCCCGGAACATCGCCGCGCCTCCTTCAGAAGCCCCCGGAAGTCAGAAGATCGTGTAGCCGCCGTCCAGCACGAACGGCTGCCCGGTCTGATAGGCGGAGCCCTCGCTCATCAGATAGACCGAGACCGCCTCGAAGTCGTCCGGCCGGCCGAAGCGGCGCGCGGGGATGCGCGGCATCACGTTCGCCACGAACTTCTCGTTGGCGAAGGTGTCGGCGGTCATCTCGCTCTCGCACCAGCCGGGCAGGATCGCGTTGACGGTGATCCCGTGCCGCGCCAGCTCCACCGCCAGAGCGCGGACGTATGCGTTCACCGCGCCCTTGGAGGCGCCGTAATGCTCGTTGTAGGCCGCCCCCTCCAGCCCCGCGACGGAGGAGGTGGCGACCAGCCGCCCGAAGGGCTCGCCCGCCTTCGAGCGCTCCACCATGTGCCGCGTCGCCGCCTGGAAGCAGTTGACCACCCCGTCGAGGTTCACCGCCATCAGCGCCCGCCACTCCGCCGCCGTCCGGTCGGCCGAGGGCTTGGCCCCGCCGCCGTGCCCGGCGTTGGCGAACATCCCGTCGACGCGCCCGAACCGCGCCAGCGTCGCCGCCATGCACTCCCCGACGCTCGCCTCGTCGGTCACGTCGCAGGCCAGCGCCTCGACCTCGCCGCCGCCGATCTCGCGCAGCGTCTCCACCGCGAAGGCGTTCTTCTCGTCGTTCCGCCCCCAGACCGAGACGGCGCAGCCCGCCCGCGCCAGCCCCGCCGCCATGCCGAGGCCGAGGCCCCCGTTGCCGCCGGTCACCACCGCCACGCGGCCGGAAAGATCGAAGGGATTCATGCCGTCTCCTTGCGGGCCGCGGCCCAGTACTCGTCCTTGAGCTTGCGCTTCATCAGCTTGCCGGTCTCGGTGCGCGGCAGGTCCTCGCGGAAGTCCACGCTTTTCGGCGTCTTGATCCCGCTCAGCGCCGCCCGGCACCAGGCGATCAGCTCGGCCGCGAGCTCGGGCGAGGCCTCGGCGGGATCGCGCAGCTGCACCACCGCCTTCACCGCCTCGCCGAAATCGTCGTCCGGCACGCCGAACACCGCCGCGTCCTGCACCTTCGGATGCACGATCAGCCGGTCCTCGGTCTCCTGCGGATAGACGTTCACGCCGCCCGAGATGATCGTGTAGGCCCGCCGGTCGGTGAGGAACAGATAACCGTCCTCATCCACGTAGCCGACGTCGCCGAGCGTGGTCCAACCCTTCGGATGGCGCGACTTCGCGGTCTTCTCCGGGTCGTCGTGATACTCGAACGGAAAGCCGCCCTCGAAATAGACGTCGCCCGTCTCGCCCGGCGGCAGTTCCTCGCCGTCCTCCCCGACGACGTGCAGCGGCCCGAGCATGGATCGCCCGACCGTGCCCGGGCGCTCCGCCCACTCCTCGCTGGTGACCACCGTCACGCCGTTGCCCTCGGTCCCGGCGTAGTATTCCAGCAGGATCGGCCCCCACCACTCGATCATCCGGCGCTTCACCTCCACCGGGCAGGGCGCCGCCGCATGAAGCGCGCAGCCGAGGCTGGACAGGTCGCAGGCCGCCCGCGTCTCCTCCGGCAGCTTCAGCATCCGCACGAACATGGTCGGCACCAGCTGCGTGTGCGTGGCGCCGAAGCGCTGCACCGCGTCGAGGAAGCCCTCCGGCTCGAACTTCTCCATCACCACCACGCTCGCGCCGTGATGCAGCGCGGTCACCGTCGCCGCCAGCGGCGCCGCGTGATAGAGCGGCGCGGGCGAGAGATAGACGCTCTCCTGCGTCATGCCGCCCATCTTCACCAGGAACAGCTCGACCAGCGGATGCCCGCCCTCGATCGGCTCGGGCTCGAACGGCCGCTTGATCCCCTTCGGCCGCCCCGTGGTGCCGGAGGAGTAGAGCATCGTGTGCCCCCTCACCTCGTCCGCCACCCGCTCCGCCGGAAACCCGGCGCGGAACGTCTCCCAGCTCTCGTAGCCGGGGATCACGTCGTCGAGCATGAAGCACCGCACGCCGTCGCCGAGATCGTCGCGCACCCCCGCCGCCGTCGCCTCGTGCGCGGCCGAGGTCACGAAGACCGAGGCGCCGCAGTCGCGCACGACGTAGCTCGCCTCCTCCGGCCCCAGATACCGGCTCACCGCGGTCAGATAGATCCCCGCCCTCTGCGCCGCGAAGGCGATCTCGAAGACCTCCGGGCGGTTCTCCATCAGCACCGCGACATGCCCGCCCGGCCCGATGCCGAGGCTGCGGAACGCCTGCGCCCCCTGGTTCGAGCGGTCCTCGAGCGCGCGGTAGGTCAGCGTCCGGCCGGACCCGGCCATGATCACGGCGGGCTTGTCCGGCGTCCGCGCCGCGTGCAGATGCGGATGGCTCATCGCGACGTCTCCTCCCCTGGCCGTCCTCGGGCGCCCCTCTTCGGCGGGGACGCTCCGCGCCGCCCGGCGGCCGCGCACCGGGCGGCCCCATCAAGGCGCCCCGCGGCCCGCCTGTCCATGCCCGAAGCCGCCTTGCGGCGCGCCCGCGGGCGCCGCAGGCTCCGCCCCAAAGGGAGGACCCGGAAGAATGACAGAGACCCCCGACGCGCCCGTCCTCGCGACCGAGCGCCACGGCCCGGTGGCGCTGATGATCATGAACCGCCCGCAGGCGATGAACGCCCTGTCGCGCGCCCTTCGCGCCGCGCTGACCGACGCGCTGAACGCCGCCGAAGCGGACCCCGAGATCCGCGCCGTCGTCCTCACCGGCGCCGGAACCCGCGCCTTCTCGGCCGGGCTCGACCTGAAGGAGCTGGGCGAGGATCCCGACGCCCTCGTCGGCGACCCGGCGAAGGCGGCCGAGACCGACCCCGTCGTCGCCATGCGCCGCATGAGCAAGCCCGTGATCGCCGCCGTCAACGGCGTCGCCGTCACCGGCGGGTTCGAGCTGGCGCTCGCCTGCGACATCCGCCTCGCCTCGCCCGCCGCGCGCTTCGCCGACACCCACAGCCGCGTCGGCGTCCTCGCCGGCTGGGGCCTCTCTCAGATCCTGCCGCGCCTGATCGGCCCCTCCCGCGCCAAGGAACTCAGCTTCACCGCACGGTTCATGGAGGCCGAGGAGGCCGAGGCCTGGGGCGTCGTCAACCGCGTCCTCCCGCCCGAGACGCTGGTGGAGGAGGCCGTCGCCCTCGCCGCCCGCATCGCCGAGGCGCCGGCCGACTGGGTCGCCGCCACCAAGTCGGTGATGGACCGCGGCTACGAGGAGACGCTGGCCGAGGCGCTGACGCGCGAGGCCGAGGCCGCCGGCCGCTGGAACGGCGCCCAGACGCCCGAGGCCCTCGCCGCCCGGCGCGAGGGCGTGATCGCCCGCGGCCGCACCGCCTGATCCCCGGCGCGGGCGGCGGCGCGCGGCTCACGCCGCCTGCGTCCGCCGCCCCGCCAGCCGCTCCAGCAGCAGGAGCGGGACCAGCGCGCTCAGGAACGCCGCCCCGCAGAAGGTCACCGCCGTCGCCGCGGCGGGCAGGGCGGCGTCGCCGAACCGCTCGCCCACCCAGCCCGCCAGCGCCGGAAAGGCCGTGGTCCCGCCGAACATGAAGGCCATGAAGATCCCGCTCGCGGCGCCGCGCCGCTCCGGCGCCACCACCCGCGCCGGCAAACTCATCATCACCCCGACCGGCAGCGGCCCGAGCAGCAGCATCAGCGCGTAGAGCGCCGGCGTCGGCCCCGTCAGCCCGGCCGCGACCACGGTCAGCCCCCAGCCGGTCATGCAGACCGCCGCCAGCGTCGTCGGCCGCCCCGTCCGCGTCGCGATCCAGCCGCCCAGAGGCGCCGCGACGATCGGCGCCCAGCCCAGCAGCCCCAGCGCGAGGCCGGCGGTCGCCGGCGGCCAGTCGAAGGCCGCCAGATGCGCCGGGAAGAAGCTCAGGAAGGCGTAGAAGCACCCGACGAAGGGGGCGATGGCGAGGCCCGAGAGCACCAGCCCCGCCCGTTCCCCGCGCGCCGGCCCCGGCCGCGGCCCGCCCGAGACCACCGGGCGTTCCGCGCCCGGGTCGCGTCCCGCGATCACCACGAAGGCCGCGCCCAGCCCCGCGACCGCCACCGCCGCGGTCGCCATGAACCCCGCGCGCCAGTCGCCGCCCGCGCCGAGCGCGCCGAAGGCCAGCAGCGCGCAGCCGATCCCGAAGGGCTGCGAGCCGCTCGAGATCCCGTTCGCCGTCGGCAGTTCCCTGAGCCCGAAGCGGTCGTAGAGCCCCTTCAGGGCCGCCACCGTCAGCACCACCGCGCCCGCGCCGGCCAGCACCCGCGCCGCCGCCAGCGTCGCGAAGCCCTCCGCCGTCGCGGCCAGAATCCCGCCCGCCGCCATCACGCCGAGCGACGCGGCGAAGGCGCTGCGCACCCCCACCCGCTGCAAGGCGACGCCCGCGATCAACGAGACCACGACCCCCGGCAGCATGTAGAGGCCCGTCAGCACGCCGATCTCGGCCAGCGTGAGGCCCAGCCCCGCCGCCAGCGGCGCCGCCATCGCCGGCGCCGCCTGGAACTGGAAGCCGACCGTCGCCCGTGCGAGCGCGGACACCGCGAGATAGGCCCAGCGCCCGCCCCGGTCCCGTTCCGGCGCCCGCCCCCGTGCGTCGTCCGCCGCCTCCCCCTGCCGCAACGTCCAAGCCTCCCGCCGTCCCGCCGCGCATCGGTCTCAGGCGCGGCGGGCGGAACCTCCCACGCCGCCGGGTCCGCGTCGACCGTCGCCGGCGCTTGCCCTGCGCGTCCGCATCGGCTTCCCTCGCGTCGCAGTCGGCGCGCCACGGACGTCGACGTCCGAGGGGAGAGACCGCCATGACCAAGGCAGAGCGCATCGCCGCGAAGCTCGCGGCAGACTGGGCCGCCCGCGCCGACTACGAGACGCTCTCGGGCGATCTCGCCCCTGCCGACGCCGAGGAGGCCTACGCCGCGCAGGACGCCCTTCGGGTCCTGCACGCCCGCAGCCGGGGCGCGCCCGCCGGGCGCAAGATCGCGCTGACCTCGAAGGCGAT
>DATFKM010000417.1:0-10154 GCA_035268645.1 Paracoccaceae bacterium
GTTCTGCATGTCGCCGAGGAACTTGGCGCGGGTCGGGTCGGTGGTGTCCTGGTAGTGGCGCAGGCCCGCATAGGACATCACGCGGCCGAGCAGGCGCTGCAGGTCCTCGTAGCGGCCCAGGGCGGCGGCGAGGGCGTCGCCGTCCATCTCCGCCATCCGGCCTTCGGCCTCCTCGACGAGGGTCGCCACGATGTCGCGCGCCGCGTCGAGGTCCCGGGCGAGTTCGGGCGCGTCCGGCGCCGGATAGAGGTCGTCGAGATCCCATTCGGGCAGGGCCCCGAGCGGCGCGTCTCCCGCCCCGCCCTCTCGGGCGGCGTCGCGGAGGGGGCGGAGATCGGCGGCGGGGAGGGAAGGTCGGGTCATCGGCGTCTCCTGTCGCGCGGGTCATGCGCGGGATAGCGCGGCGCGGCGGCTCTGGAAAGGCGGCGGAACGTCAGAGGTCCAGCCGCTCCGGTCGATCGGCATCGCCGGAGTCGGGCTCCGGAGCCGGCTCGGGCTCCGGCTCGTCGAGCCGCGGGATCAGGATGTCGCCGTCGGGCTGGATCTCCGGCGGACCGTAGCGCGGCAGATCCTCGATCGTCGCACGCAGGGCGTCCAGCACCGGGCGCAGATCCTGGAGGAGGTTCTCCAGCGCGCGGCGCGCCGCTTCGCCGAGCGCCTCGCCCTCGGCTTCGGGACGCGGTCCGGGTTCGTCCGTCTGCGCGACGGCGGGCAGGGCGACGAGCAGCGCCGCGGCGAAGGCGGCGGCGCGCGGTGCGGGAGAGGTCATGCTGATCATGGATGGGCAGATGGCGCCGCGCGCGCCGGGTTCCAAGGGCGGAGCCGCGACGGAAAAGGCCCCCCGCGCCAAGCGCGGGGGGCCTTTCGAGGTCCGGTCCGCCTCCCGCCGACCGAGGTCGCCGGGAGGAACCGTCAGGCGATCACTGCGAGATCGCGATCGTGGCGCGACGGTTGCGCGGCTCGCGCACCCCGTCGGCGGTCTCGACCGCCAGCTCCAGCTCGGAGCGGCCGGCCTTCGTGATGCCGCCGATCTCGATGCCCTGGTCGGCGGCGCGGGCGAGGATGGCGCGCTCCACCGCGGTGGCGCGACGCTCGGACAGACGCTGGTTGTAGGCGACGGAGCCGACGGTGTCGGTGTGGCCGACGATCGAGACCAGCGGGTCGGTGTAGTTCGCCAGCATGTCGACGACGCCGTTGATGACGTCCATGGCGGCGGAGGTGATCGTGGCCTGGTCGAAGCCGAAGAACACGGTCATGTCGCCCTGCGCGCCGATGCAGGCCGCGACGGCCTCGTCGAGCATCGCCTTGGCGTCGGCGGCCGAGATGCAGGCGAAGGCGCCCTCGGCGAGGGACTCGAGGTACTGGTCCCACATGGCCTGCGCCTTGGCGCAGGCGGCCGGACGGGCGGCCGCGTTGGCCGTGATCACGTCGACCGCGCTCTGGTAGCCGTCGGCCTCGACCCCGAGATCGCCGGGCGACCAGGGCGCGACCCCGCCGGAAGCGGCGGCCTGCGACTTCGCCACGTAGGCGGTCGAATCCATCCAGTTCACGTCGGTGCGCGCCGAGCGCACGGCGAGCGCCTGATACTCGCGGGCGAGCGCCGAGTTGAAGTCGTCGCCGGCGATCGACTGACCGAGGTAGTTCTCGGCCGTGAACGTGCCGCCGAGATTCGCGCCGGGCAGGTAGGAGCAACCCGCCAGCGTCAGCGCGGCTCCGGCCATAGCGATTCGGGAAACGATGCTCATCCCTCTCTCCGTCTATCTGAGTGCCCGGAAGCCTCTGTCCGGGGCCTGTCGGTCCCCCCGACGGTTGCGGCGCGCGGGAGGTGCTATGCAGCCACTGGCATGAAAGCGCGCGCCGTTCAACCGATCCGTCCGCGGCCTCCCCGCCCGCGACCGCGGTTTCAGGGGCGAGTCGCGGATTAACAACACCTTCGTTCTCTCACGCTAAACCCGGCGCCGAATCCACGATCCGGTGACGGGAGAACGGCGTGATGGACGGTGGCGGAACGGGGCGAAGCGGCGCGGAGTGGCGCATGCGGGAACTGGTGCGGGAGGCGATGACCCGCCCGGACGGGCACATGCGCTCGCTGGACGAGATCGAGACGGAGGCGATCAGACTCGCCCTCGAGCTCTATCGCGGCAACCTGTCGGAGGCGGCGCGGCGGCTCGGCATCGGACGCTCGACCCTCTACCGCAAGCTGCCGCGGGCCCGGAAGGACTGAGCCCGCGGGACGGAGGGCGCGGCCGCGACGGCCGCGCCCCCGCGTCACATGTTCGGGTAGTTGGGACCGTCGCCGCCCTGCGGCACGCGCCACTCGATGTTCTGGCTCGGATCCTTGATGTCGCAGCTCTTGCAGTGAACGCAGTTCTGCGCGTTGATCACGAAGCGCGGGTTCGAGCCGTCGTCGTCGGCGACCACCTCGTAGACGCCGGCCGGGCAGTAGCGTTGCGCCGGCTCGGCGTATTTCCTCAGGTTCCACGCGATCGGGATCTCGGGATCCTTCAGGTGCAGGTGGCAGGGCTGATCCTCCGCGTGGTTGGTGGCGGAGAAGGAGACGTTGGTCAGCCGGTCGAAGCTGAGCACGTTGTCCGGCCTGGGGTAGTCGATCGGCTTGAAGCGCTTGGCGCGGCCGGTGGCCTCGGCGTCCGTCTTGCCGTGCCTGAGGGTGCCGAAGAGCGTGAAGCCGGTCAGCGACGCCGCCCACATGTCGAGCCCGCCGAGGCCGAGCCCGCCCGCGAGGCCGAAGCGCGACCAGAGCGGCTTGACGTTGCGCACCGGCTTCAGGTCCTTCGCGATCGGGCCGGAGCGGACGTCGGTCTCGTAGGCCGTCAGTTCGTCCGAAGCGCGGCCCTCGTTCAGCGCGGCGAAGGCCGCCTCGGCCGCCGCGACGCCGGAGAGCATGGCGTTGTGGTTGCCCTTGATGCGGGGGACGTTGACCATGCCGGCCGAGCAGCCGAGCAGCGCGCCCCCCGGGAAGGTCAGCTTCGGCAGCGACTGCCAGCCCCCTTCGGTGATCGCGCGGGCGCCGTAGGCCACGCGCTTGCCGCCCTTCAGGACATCGGCCACGGCCGGATGGTGCTTCCAGCGCTGGAACTCCTGATAGGGCCGGATGTAGGGGTCCTCGTAGTTCAGATGCACGACGAAGCCGAGATACACCTGATTGTTCTCGGCGTGATACATGAAGGACCCCCCGCCTGCGCGGTCCCCGAGGGGCCAGCCCATGGTGTGCACCACGCGGCCCTCCGAGTGGTTCTCGGGCTTGATCTCCCAGATCTCCTTCATGCCGAGACCGTACTTCTGCGGCTCGACGCCCTCGGCGAGGTCGTATTTCGCGATCACCTGCTTGGAGAGCGAGCCGCGCACGCCCTCGGCCAGGAACACGTACCTGCCGTGCAGCTCCATGCCGGGCTCGTAGTTCGGGCCGGGCTCGCCGTCCTTGTCGCGGCCGAACTCGCCCGCGACGACGCCCTTCACCTCGCCGTTCTCGCCGTAGACCAGCTCGGAACAGGAGAAGCCGGGGAAGATCTCGACGCCGAGCTCCTCGGCCTGTTCGGCCAGCCATCGGCAGACGTTGGCCATCGACACCACATAGCAGCCGTCGTTGCTCATCAGCTTCGGCATCGGCCAGGTCGGCACGCCGACGTCGCCGGCCTCGCCGAGCACGAGGAACCGGTCTTCGGTCACCTCGCTCTTCACGGGCGCGCCGCGCTCGCGCCAGTCGGGCATCAGGGCGTCGAGTCCGGAGGGGTCGAGCACCGCGCCCGACAGGATGTGGGCGCCGACCTCGGCCCCCTTCTCGAGCACCACGACCGATACGTCGTCGCCGCCGAGCTGCTTGAGGCGGATCGCGGCGCTGAGGCCGGCCGGGCCGGCCCCAACGACGACGACGTCGTATTCCATGGATTCGCGCTCGATCTCGCTCATGCGGTGCGTCTCCCTTGGCCGCGGCGGCCCCCGGACGGGGCTCGCGGGCGCGGCGCGTGACCATCTATGTCAGGCGGCTGGCTAGCCTTCCCCCGAGTGCGGCGTCAACCTCCCGCGCGGGACGGCTTCCGGCCTGCGTCACGGAGATATAGGGTCCGCGGCATGAGCGACGAGACGGCGGGACGGACGGACGCAGCGGCCGAGGCATGGGCCGGCGCGGGGCGCGACGCGCTGCTCGCGGCGCTGGCGTGGCAGGTCGAGCTCGGCGTGGACGCGGCGCTGGGAGAGGATCCCGTGGATCGCTTCGCCGAGGAGGCGGCGCGCCGCGCGGCGGCGGAGGCGGCGCGCCCGGCCGCTCCGGCCGATCGCGGCCGGGCCCCGCCCGAGGCCCGGTCGGCGCGGGCCCCGGCCCGTCCGTCGACGCCGGCGCCCGCGTCCGGCGGGGACGCAGGCGCCGATCCGGTGGCGGCGGCCGTCGCGGCGCGGGACGCCGCCGCCGCAGCGGGCGATCTCGAGTCGCTTCACGCCGCGATCCGCGCCTTCGAGGGCTGCGCCTTGAAGCGCGGCGCGCGCAACACGGTGATCGCCGACGGCCGGCCCGGCGCGCGCGTGATGGTCGTCGGCGAGGCGCCGGGGCGCGAGGAGGACCGCGTCGGCCGGCCCTTCGTCGGTCGCTCGGGCCAGCTTCTCGACCGGATGCTGGCGGCGATCGGCCTCTCTCGCGGGGCCGAGGATCGGGCCGGGGGCGTCTACGTCACCAACGCCGTCTACTGGCGGCCGATGGAGAACCGGAAGCCCTCGGCCGACGAGGTCGCGATGCTGCTGCCGTTTCTCGAGCGGCATGTCGAGCTGGCGGCGCCGGACCTGTTGCTGCTGACCGGCGCGACCCCCGCGCAGGCGCTGTTCGCGTCCGCCGAGGGGGTCGCCCGGCTCCGCGGGCGCTGGGTGCGCTGGCGCGGGATCCCGGCGCTGGCGACCTTCCATCCCGCCTACCTGCTGCGCCAGCCGCTCAAGAAGCGCGAGGTCTGGCGCGATCTTCTGGCGCTTCGCGCGGCGCTCGACGGAGAGGAGATCCCGGCATGAGCCGCATCGACGAGACCCGTGACTTCGTGCCGGTGCGCATCGCGGTGCTGACCGTCTCCGACACGCGCTCGGCGGGCGAGGACCGCTCGGGCGACCTTCTGGCCGACCGCATCGCCTCGGCAGGCCACGTCGTCGCCGACCGGCGGATCGTCAGGGACGAGCGGGCGGAGATCGCCGGCGCGCTCGCCGCCTGGATCGAGGATCCCGCGATCGACGTCGCGCTCAGCACCGGGGGCACCGGGTTGACCGGCCGCGATGTGACGGTGGAGGCGCATCGCGACGTCTACGAGAAGGAGATCGAGGCCTTCGGGACGGTGTTCACCATGGTCTCCATGGCCAAGATCGGGACGTCTGCGGTGCAGAGCCGGGCCTGCGGGGGGGTGGCCAAGGGCACCTACCTGTTCGCGCTGCCCGGCTCGCCTTCGGCCTGCCGGGACGCCTGGGACGAGATCCTCGGGCCGCAGTTCGACTACCGCCACCGGCCCTGCAACTTCGTGGAGATCCTGCCGCGGCTCGACGAGCACATGAGGCGCAAGTGAGCGCGGAGTGGCGGGAGGCGGACTTCCCGACCTACGGCGGCTGGGACGATCCGGGTCCGGGGTTGGGCGCGGTGGTGCTCGCTGTGGACGAGGCGGGCCGGGTGTTGATGCAGCTGCGCGATCTGCGCGAGGACGTGCCGCTCGGCGGGCTGTTCGCGCCCTTCGGCGGCGGGGTCGAGGCGGGCGAGACGCTGCCGGGCGCGGCGCTGCGGGAGTTCGAGGAGGAGACGGGGGTGGTGCTGCCGTCGTCGGCGCTGCGGCCGCTCGGCCGCGTGCTGTCGTCGCATCCCGGACGCACGCGGCTCTACTGTTTCGCGGCGCGCTGGCCGGGCGGGACGGAGGGCCTGCGGCTTGGCGAAGGCGCCGGCTTCGCGTTCCTCACGCCGGACCAGGTGTTGGGTTTTCCGGTGGCCGAATCGGCTCGCGCGCTGGCCCTCGCGGCGCCCGGCGCGCTCGGCGACTGAGTGGCGGCTCAGGCCGGGGCGAGGGCGGCGAGGCTCTCGAACAGCTTGCGCCCGCCGACGCCGCCGTGGACGGGATCCACCGCGCGTTCCGGATGCGGCATCAGGCCGAGGATGCGGCGGTTCTCCGAGAGAACGCCCGCGACG
Organism: Paracoccaceae bacterium; assembly: GCA_035268645.1. GTDB lineage: Bacteria > Pseudomonadota > Alphaproteobacteria > Rhodobacterales > Rhodobacteraceae > Albimonas. Next base: position 6,158 of record DATFKM010000417.1, read on the forward strand.
TCGTCCTGGCTGCCGTTGGGCGCGCCCCCGACATAGCGGAAGGCGACGCGGTCCTCGGCGGCGACACGGCGGCGCGTCTCGGGATCGGCGATCCAGCAGCCGTCGTGATGGGCGAGGGGCATCGTGGTCGTCTCGCCGACGCGCCACGCGCCGGTGAAGGGGCTTTCCGCCGCGATCTCCAGCGGCTGGTCCTTGCAGAGGAAGCGCAGTCCCGCGTTGCGCATCAGGACGCCGGGGAGGAGCCCCGCCTCGGTCAGCACCTGGAAGCCGTTGCAGACGCCGAGGACGAGGCCGCCGCGGGCGGCGAAGTCGGCCGTGGCGCGCATGGCTGGCGCGCGGGCGGCGATCGCGCCGGAGCGCAGATAGTCGCCGAAGGAGAAGCCGCCGGGCACGGCCACGAGGTCGAGCCCCTCGGGCAGGGTCGCGTCCTTCCACCAGACGCGCGCCGGGGCGCGGCCGAAGGCCTGCGTCAGCGCCCCCTCCATGTCGCGGTCGCAGTTGGAGCCGGGAAAGATCAGGACGGCGGCGCGCATCGGGGCCTCACTCGATCTCGATCGACCAGGTCTCGATCACCGGGTTGGCGAGCAGGGTGTCGCACATCCGGTCGACCTCGGCGCGGGCGGCCTCGCGGTCGGTCGCGGCGAGGTCGAGTTCGATCAGCTTGCCCTGCCGGGCGCCTTCGACGCCCTTGAAGCCGAGCGTGCCGAGGGCGCGGCGGATCGCCTCGCCCTGCGGGTCGAGCACGCCGGGCTTCAGCGTCACGTGCACCCTGGCCTTCATCGCGGTCTCCGTTCCGGGGTGGTCGTCCGCCTTCGCCTGCGTGCGGCGGGCGCGGGGCATCAGTGGACCAGCTTCGGGCCCGTCGCGGCGCGACCGCCGCTGCGCGGCATGATGCCGAGGCGCGAGGCGACTTCGGTGTAGGCGTCGGCGAGGTCGCCCAGATCGCGCCGGAACACGTCCTTGTCGAGCTTGCGCCCGGTCTTGGCGTCCCAGAGGCGGCAGCTGTCGGGGCTGATCTCGTCGGCCACGACGACGCGCTGGAAGTCGCCGTCGTAGACGCGCCCGCACTCGATCTTGAAGTCGACGAGGCGGATGCCGACGCCGAGCATCATGCCGGAGAGGAAGTCGTTCACCCGCAGCGCGAGAGAGATGATGTCGTCGACGTCCTGCTGGGTCGCCCAGTTGAAGGCCGCGATATGCTCCTCGGTCACCATCGGATCGCCGAGCTTGTCGTCCTTGTAGTAGAACTCGATGATCGGACGCGGCAGCGGCGTGCCCTCCTCGATGCCGAGGCGGGTCGAGAGCGAGCCGGCGGCGACGTTGCGCACCACGACCTCGAGCGGGATGATCTCGCAGGCGCGGATCAGCTGCTCGCGCATGTTGACGCGGCGGATGAAGTGGGTCGGCACGCCGATGGCGTTGAGGCCGGACATGATGTGCTCGGAGATGCGGTTGTTGAGCACGCCCTTGCCGTCCACGACGCCGGTCTTCTGCGCGTTGTTGGCGGTCGCGTCGTCCTTGAAGTACTGGATGTAGGTGCCGGGCTCCGGACCCTCGTAGAGGATCTTCGCCTTGCCTTCGTAGACCAGTCTGCGACGCGCCATGGATGCCTCGGAAAAGGGGTCTGGGCGCGCGAACCTGGGATCCGCGCGCCGGGCCGCGGACACATAAGCCATGGCGCCCGGCGCCGCAAGCGCCGCGCCGCCCGGCGGCGCTTCCCAAGGCCGTCCGCGTCCGTTAGACCGGGGTAGGACGCAGGGTTTTCCGGCGGAGAACGAGATGACGACCTTCGACGATCGCGAACAGGCATTCGAGAAGAAATACGCCCATGACGAGGAGATGCGCTTCAAGGCCGAGGCCCGGCGCGACAAGCTCCTCGGTCTCTGGGCCGCGGGGCTGATGGGCATCGAGGGCGAGGCGGCGGACGAGTACGCCCGCAGCGTCGTCATCGCGGACCTCGAGGAGGCGGGGGACGAGGACGTCTACCGCAAGGTCGCGGCCGATCTGGAGGCGAAGGGCGTCTCCACAGAGGGTCTGCGCGCCAAGATGAACGAACTGCTCGCCGAGGCCAAGGTTCAGATCATGAGCGATCGACGCTGAAGGCGGGCCGGCGGCCCGGTCTGCGGGCCGCCGGCCGCGTCCCGGTCGCCATCCTCAGCCGGCGCGGAGCAGCGCTTCGACGGCGGCGAGGATCTCCGGGTGGTCCGGCGGGGTGGCGGAGCCCCACGCGCCCGCCAGACGGCCGTCGGGCGCGATCAGGTACTTGTGGAAGTTCCAGCGCGGCGACGGCAGATCCTGCGCCCGGCCCGCGTCCCGCGCCCAGGCGTAGAACGGGTGGGCGGACGGCCCCTTTACGCGCACGAGTTCGGTCATCGGAAAGTCGATGGCGAAGTTGACCTCGCAGAAGTCCTTGATCGCCGCCTCGTCCTCGTATTCCTGCCGTCCGAAATCGCGGCTCGGCGCGCCGATCACCACCAGGCCGCGGTCGCGCTGCGCGTCCCACAGCGCCTGAAGCGCCTCGTACTGCCCGGTGAAGGCGCAGCGCGAGGCGGTGTTGACCACCAGAATCGGGCGCCCGGCGTAGTCCGAGAGTGCCAGCCGCCCGCCGTCGATGGAGGCGAAGTCGAAGGCGTGCGCGCCCTGCGGCGTGGCGCGGAGTGCGGCGGGGGCGAACCCCGTGGCCGCGGCGAGGGTCAGAAAGCGTCGGCGGTCCATGCGTCTCTCTCCGGGTCGTTCCGGGAGGATACGGCCGCGCGCCGGTTCCGGTTCGCGCGGCCGGGCGCCGCAGGCGTGATCAGCCGGCGCCGAAGACGCGGGCGAAGATGGCGTCGACCTGCCGCATGTGCGGAGCGAGATCGAACAGCGGCGCGAGATCCTCGGCGGGGACCAGGGCCGTGACCTCGGGATCCGATCGCAGCGAGGCGAGGAAGTCCGCGTCCTCGTCCCAGGTGCGCATCGCGTTGCGCTGCACGAGACGGTAGGCGTCCTCGCGGCTGGCTCCGGCCTGGGTCAGAGCCAGCAGCACGCGCTGGGAGTGCACGAGCCCGCGCAGGCGCTCGAGATTGCGGGCCATGTTCTCCGGGTGGACCACGAGATTGGCCACCACGCCCGTCAGCCGAGCCAGCGCGAAGTCGAGCGTGATCGTGGCGTCGGGGCCTATGAAGCGCTCGACCGAGGAATGGGAGATGTCGCGCTCGTGCCAGAGGGCGACGTTCTCCATCGCGGGGAGGCAATGCGAGCGGATCACGCGCGCGAGGCCGGTGAGGTTCTCCGTCAGCACCGGGTTGCGCTTGTGGGGCATCGCGGAGGAGCCCTTCTGGCCGGGAGAGAAGTGTTCCTCGGCCTCCAGCACCTCGGTGCGCTGCAGGTGGCGGATCTCCGTCGCGAGGCGCTCGACCGAGCTGGCGATCACGGCGAGCGTCCCGAAGAAGGCGGCGTGGCGGTCGCGCGGGATCACCTGGGTGGAGACGGGCTCGGGCGTCAGGCCGAGCTTCTCGGCGACGTGCGCCTCCACCGCCGGGTCGACCGAGGCGAAGGTGCCGACGGGGCCGGAGAGGGCGCAGGTCGCGACCTCCTCGCGCGCCGTGCGGAGGCGGGCGCGGTTGCGGTCGAACTCGGCGTAGGCCTGCGCGAGCTTGAGGCCGAAGGTCGTCGGCTCGGCGTGGATGCCGTGCGAGCGGCCGATGCAGGGGGTGAGCCTGTGCTCCGTCGCGCGGGCCTTCAGCGCCTCGAGCAGGGCGTCGAGATCGGCGAGCAGGATGTCGGCCGCCTTCACGAGCTGGAGGTTGAAGGCGGTGTCGAGCACGTCCGACGAGGTCAGGCCCTGATGGACGAAGCGCGCCTCGGGACCCACGAGCTCGGAGAGATGGGTGAGGAAGGCGATGACGTCGTGCTTGGTTTCGCGCTCGATCGCGTCGATGCGGGCGACGTCGAACTCCATGTCCTTCGCCTTCCAGACCGTCTCCGCCGCCTCCTGCGGGATCACGCCGAGGTCGGC
>DATFKM010000418.1:0-6620 GCA_035268645.1 Paracoccaceae bacterium
TGCACCTTATGGCGCGGAGCTTCCACCGCACCTCCGCCGACCGGCTCAAGGAGGCGCTTCGCCGGGTCGAGGGCGCGTTCTCCGTGCTGGCGCTGACCGAGACGCAGCTGATCGGCGCGCGCGATCCGATGGGCATCCGTCCGCTGGTGCTCGGCCGACTGGGCGAGGGCTGGATCCTCGCCTCGGAGACCTGCGCCCTGGACATCGTCGGCGCCAGCTTCGAGCGCGAGGTGGCGCCGGGCGAGATGGTGATCATCGACGACACCGGCGTCGAGAGTCACCGCCCGTTCGAGCCGGCGCCGTCCCGCTTCTGCATCTTCGAGCACGTCTACTTCTCGCGCCCCGACAGCGTGATCGGCGGCCAGGCCGTCTACGAGAGCCGCCGGCGCATCGGGGTCGAGCTGGCGCGCGAGGCGCCGGTGGAGGCGGACCTCGTCTGCCCCGTCCCCGACAGCGGCACCCCGGCCGCGATCGGCTACGCGCAGGAGAGCGGGATCCCCTTCACGCTCGGCATCACCCGCAACCAGTATGTCGGGCGGACCTTCATCGAACCCTCCGAACAGATCCGGAACATGGGCGTGCGGCTGAAGCTGAACGTCAACCGCGCGCTGGTCGAGGGCAAGCGCGTGATCCTCGTCGACGACAGCGTGGTGCGCGGCACGACCTCCATGAAGATCAAGGAGATGATCCGCGAGGCCGGGGCGAAGGAGGTGCATTTCCGCGTCGCCTCGCCGCCCACGGCCTGGCCCTGCTTCTACGGCGTCGACACGCCCGAGCAGGAGAAGCTGCTGGCCTTCCGCATGAGCGAGGAGGAGATGCGCGACCATCTCGGCGTCGACTCGCTGCGCTTCGTCAGCCTCGACGGGCTCTATCGCGCCGTCGGCGTGGCCGCCGGGCGCGACCCAGGCGCGCCCCGCTACTGCGACGCCTGCTTCTCCGGCCACTACCCGGTGCGCCCGGCGGACATGATCGAGACCGGCCGGCTCGACCTCGCGGCAGAGTGAGGGGCCCCTCTGCGGGGGAAGCGCGACGCTCGGGGAGGCTCCGCCTCCCGCTCGCGCCGCGCCGCCGGGCCCGAGGACCCGGCGAGGGCGCCCGGACGCTGCCGAAGGGGCGCTCCGGCGCCGCGGCGGCTTGCGGCCCCCGCTCCGACCCCCATATGCGCCGGTCATGACCGAAGACGCCCTTCTCCGCCTCGTGTATCTCTCCGTGCTCGGCGCGGCGATCGTGGCGGGCGTGTTCGCCGCCTATCGCGGGCGCATGGCCACCGGCATCCAGCACGCGCTGGTCTGGGTGCTGATCATCCTCGGCCTCGTCGCCGTCTACGGACTGCGCGAGGACCTGATGGCAGCCCTCCAGCCGGGCGCGGCGGTCGAGCGGCAGGGGGGCGCTCTCGTGCTGCGCCGCGCGGCCGACGGGCATTTCCATCTGAACGCGGAGGTCAACGGCGCGCCGGTCGAGTTCCTCGTGGACACCGGCGCCTCCGACCTCGTGCTCAGCCGTCGCGACGCCCGGCGCGCGGGGATCGATCCGGACGAGATCGCCTACACCCGGCGCGCGATGACCGCGAACGGGCAGGTCTCCATCGCGCCCGTGCGCCTCGACAAGGTCGAGATCGCGGGGATCGAGACGCGTGACGTGCCGGCGGTCGTCGGATCGGAAGGGCTGTTCGGCTCGCTGATGGGGATGAGCTATCTCGACCGCTGGTCACGCGTGACGGTCGAAGGCGACCGCATGACCCTCGAGCCCTGAGCCGGGCTCATGCCGCGAGCCCCCGCTCCGCCAGCCAGCGCGCGCCCGGCAGGATCGTCGAGGGGTCCGCCATCTCGAGGATCAGCCGCGCCCCCGGCGCGTGGGCGCCGAGCGCGGCGAAGACCGGCGCGAAGGGCACCGTGCCCATGCCCGGCGGCCAGTGCCGGTCGGCGTAGCCGTCGGCGTCCTGCAGATGGACGTGCACCAGCCGCCCCCGCGCGCCGAGGACGTGCCAGTCCACCGGCCGCCCGCCGCGGGAGACGTGGACGTAATGCGCGTGCCCGGTGTCGAGCGAGACGCCGAGCGCCGGCGAGCCGAGCGCGTCGACGATCGCCGCGCGGTGCTCGGCGTCCTCGTCCTCGATGTTCTCGACGGCGAGCACGATCCCCGCCGCCTCGGCCCGCGACAGCAGCGGACGCAGCGTCGCCTCCACCCGCTCGATCACGTGTTCGCGCCCCTTCGGCGCGAGAAAGTCGTTCTGCGCACCCCAGGTCGAGAACGGCGAATGGATCACCATCATCGTCGCCCCTAGCGCCTCGGCCACGTCGAGGCCCTGACCGTAGCGGCGCTGCACCAGCGCCCGCGCCTCGGGGTCGGTCGCGTCGAGCGGCAGGTCGTAGAACGGTCCGTGGATGCCGAGGGGCCCCGACCATCCGTCGAGCTTGCGCTTGGCGAGCGCGATCAGCGGGCGCCAGTCGGCGTCGAGCACCATGGGCAGGCAGAAATCCTGGATCTCCAGCGGGCGGTCCCGCTCGATCAGCCAGTCGCGGTGCCGGCCGATCTCTCCGATCGGCATGGCGGCGCCCAGCACGGGGCGTTCGGGCATTGTTCCTCCCCTTTCAGGCGCCCTCGGCGCTCACGGCCTTGCGCACCCAGCGCCCGCCCGCCTGCGCCCAGTATTCGGCGGCGAGACCGGCGGCCGCGACGCGCCGCCAGTCCGCCCGCGCGGCCTCGACCGCCGCGGCGTCGGCGCCGTCGAAGATCAGCCAGACCCGCTCCAGCGCCTCCGCCTCCTCCGGCGACCAGGGCGCGCCGCCGAGCAGCATCAGCGCGTCGGGCGCGTTCGGCGCCTCGCGTCCTTCGGTCAGCAGCACCGGCTGGCGGGCGGCGTGCGGCGCGTCGGCGCGACCATGGGGCAGGAACGCGGCGTCGTCGTAGGCCCAGAGCAGCGCGTCCACCGCGTCGATGCGCGCGCCGGGGCCGATGCGCACCGCCGCGCGCATCCCCCGCTCCAGCGCCTTCTCCAGCAGCGCCGGCGCCACCCCCTCCAGCCCCGTCTCGGTCAGGTGGTAGAAGCGCACGGCGCCCAAGGGCTCAGCCCTCGCGGCCCTTCACGAGGGCGTCGCAGGCGCGCACGCCCCAGCCGGTGGCGCCGCGCGGCCAGAGATCGCCCGATTCCTTGACCAGCGTGACGCCGGCCACGTCGACATGGATCCAGGGCGTGCCGTCCTTGACGAAGCGCTTGATGAACTGCGCCGCGGTGATCGAGCCCGCGGGCCGGCCGCCGGTGTTCTTCATGTCGGCGAGGCGCGACTTGAGCTGCTTGTCGTAGGCGGCGCCCAGCGGCAGGCGCCAGGCCTTCTCGCCCGCCGCGTCGCAGGCGGCCTGCCATTCCGAGGCGAAGCCGTCGTCGTCGCCGAAATAGCCGGCGTGCTCGTGGCCGAGGGCGATGATCATGGCCCCCGTCAGCGTCGCGAAATCCACCATCCCGGCCGGCTTGAAGCGCTCCTGCGCGTACCAGATCACGTCGGCGAGCAGGAGCCGGCCCTCGGCGTCGGTGTTGACGATCTCGATGGTGTCGCCCTTCATCGAGGTCACGATGTCGCCCGGCCGCTGGGCCCGGGCGTCGGGCATGTTCTCCACCAGCCCCACCAGGCCGACGACGTTGGCCGCGGCGCCGCGCAGCGCGATCGAGCGCATCGCGCCCGCCACGATCGCCGCGCCGCCCATGTCCATCGTCATGTCCTCCATGCCGCCCGCGGGCTTGAGGGAGATGCCGCCGGTGTCGAAGGTCACGCCCTTGCCGATCAGCGCGAGGGGCGCCTCGTCGCCGCCGCCGTTCCAGCGCATCACCACGACCTTGGTGGGACTGTCGGAGCCGCGGCCGACCGCGAGCAGGGCGCGCATGCCGAGGTCCTCGAGATCGGCCTCCTCGAGGATCTCGACCTCGAGGCCGAGTTCGCCCATCGCGGCGAGACGCGCGGCGAACTCCTCGGTGCCGAGCACGTTGGCCGGCTCGTTGACCAGATCGCGGGCGAAGAACACCCCCTCGACCGCGGCCATCCGGCCGCGGGAGTCGCGGCTCACCGCCTCCGGCGCATCGACGTGCAGACGCACGGAGGGGCGCGCGCGGTCGGCGTCCTCGTCCTCGGCGCGCTTGTAGACGTCGAAGTCGTAGGCGCGAAGCGCCAGCCCGTAGGCGAGATCGGCGGCCAGCGTCGCGTCGAGCCCCCCGGCATGGACGCCGACGCCCGCCTCCGCCACCTTGCCCGAAAGCGCCGCGCCGATCGCGCCGCCCGCCTTCAGCGCCTCGTCGGCGCCCGGCTCCTCGCCCAGCGAGACCAGCAGCAGCGCGCCGGCCGCGAGGCCGCCGGGCGCTGGCACGCGCAGCGTGGCGCCCGCCTTGCCCTTCCACGCCTCCGCGGCGACGGCGCGGCGGAGGGCGCCGCCCATCGCTTCGTCGGCCGCCACGGCCGCCTCCTCCATCGCCTCGGCCCCGCGGCAGAGCACCACGACGAGGCCCTCGGCCTCGCGGAGCGCGGTGAGGTCCTCGGCGACGAAGCTGATCTCGACGGGCGCGGTCATGGGCGGGGCTCCTCCTGAACTGTCGGCCTCTCCGACCTAGCGCCGTTGCCCGCCCGAGGCCAGCGTCCGCCGCGCCGCGGACGCCCGAGGCCGGCCCCCGCCGCGCCGCGGCGCCTTGCGCCCTCCCCCGGCGCGTCGCAGTCTCCGGCGCGATGCGCGGACTGGTCGGAAAATACGTGATCCTGCAGATCCTCGGTCCGTTCGGGGTGTTCTCCCTGATTCTGCTCTCGCTGGTCTGGCTCACGCAATCGCTGCGGGTCATCGAGACGGTCGTCGCCTCGGGCCAGTCGGCGGCGACGTTCGCGGCCTTCGCGGCGCTGCTGCTGCCCGTGGTGATCAGCTTCATCCTGCCGGTCGCGGCCTTCGCGGCGACGCTCTACGCGCTGAACCGCATGTTCATGGACAGCGAGATCGTGGCGCTGATGGCGGCGGGGATGAGCCGCCTGCGCCTCGCGCGGCCGGTGCTGGTCTTCGGGCTCGGCGTCACGCTCGCGATGGCGGTGGTGACGACCTATCTGATGCCGACCGCGGCGCGGGAGCTGCGCGGGCGCATGGCCGAGCTCGGCGCCGACGTCGCGGGGGCGCTGCTGCGCGAGGGCGAGTTCATCCATCCCGCGAGCGGCGTCAGCGTCTACGTCCGCGCGGTGGGGCCGGACGGACAGATGGCCGGGCTCTTCGTGCAGGACGACCGCGACCCGGACGTCCGGGTGACCTACACCGCCGAGCGCGCGGCGCTGGTTCGCACCGAGGCGGGACCGCGGCTGGTGATGTTCGACGGCGCGGCGCAGCGGCTGGAGCGGGGCGCCTCGGCGCTGTCGCTGCTGAGCTTCGAGAAGCTGGTCTACGACCTCGCGCAGCTGATGCCCGAGACGACGGAGCGCCGGCTGAAACCCTCGGAGTATCACGCCCCCGCGCTGGTGGCGCCGAGCGCGGCGATGCTCGACGGGCGGCCCCCGGGCGAGTTCGTGGCCGAGGGACACGAGCAGCTCTCGGCGCCGCTCTACGCGGTCGCGCTGCCGCTGATCGGGCTCGCCAGCCTGCTCGGGCCGGGTTTCCGGCGCCGCGGCTACGGCAAGCGCCTCGCCGCGGCGGTGGCGCTGGCGGCGCTGTGCCGGCTGCTCGGCGTGGCGGCGAAGTCGGCGACGGGTTCGCTCGCGGCGCTCTGGCCGGCGATGTACGCGCCGCCGCTGATCGGGGCCGCGCTGGCGCTTCTGGTGCTCTGGAAGGGCCTGCCGAGCGCGGCGGGCCGCGGCCTGCCGGCGGCGTCGGGCGAGGGCGCGCCGGCATGATCGGCACGCTCGCGCGCTATGTCGGCCGGCGCTACCTCGAGACCTTCGGGGCGGCCTTCGCCGCGGTGTTCCTGCTGATCTTCCTCGTCGATCTGGTGGAGCAGCTGCGCCGCAGCGCCGGCGGCGACGCCGGCTTCGGGGAGGTCTTCGCGCTCGCCGCGCTGCACGCGCCGTCCCTGATGCTGGAGGTGCTGCCGTTCCTCGCGCTGCTCGCGACGGTCGCCTGCTTCGCGCGGCTGGCGCGGTCCTCGGAACTGGTGGTGACGCGGGCGGCGGGCGTGTCCGTCTGGCGGCTGATCCTGCCCGCCGTCGTCGCGGCGGCGCTGATCGGCACGCTGGCGTTCTCGCTCCTGAACCCGGTCGCCTCGGGTCTGCTGGCCCGCTTCGAGACGCTGGAGGCGCGCTACATCCGCGACCGCACCAGCCTGCTCTCGGTCTCCGAGAACGGGCTCTGGCTGCGCCAGTCGGGCGACGAGGGCCAGAGCGTGATCCACGCGCTGCGCACCAACGCGGACGGCACCCGCCTCCGGGACGTCACGGTGTTCCGCTTCGATGCGCGGGACCGGCTGACCGGGCGCCTCGCCGCCGGGCGCGCCGTGCTGGAGCCCGGGCGCTGGGTCCTGCACGACGTCGCGCGCTGGAGCTTCGCCGCGGCCGACGACGCCGCCGAGGCGGGCGAGGGCGACGAGCCCGCACCGACGGCCGAGCCGCTGGATCGCCTCGCGCTGCCGACCGCGCTGACGCGCGAGCAGATCCTCGAGAGTTTCGCCAGCC
>DATFKM010000419.1:0-2045 GCA_035268645.1 Paracoccaceae bacterium
GGGAGACGACGTGCTCGACGGCGGCGGCGGACGCGACGACATCGAAGGCGGCGAGGGCGACGACGTCTTCGTGGTCTCCCGTGGTCGCGACGTGATCGGCGACTTCGACGAAGACGGCGACGACCTCCTCAGGCTCGACGCCGCGCTCACCGGCTTCGACACGGCGCGCGAGGCGTTCGAGGCGTTGCGCTTCCGGGACGACGACGCCGTCCTGCGCCATGACGCCGGCCGCGTGGTGCTGGAGGACGTGGACCGGGGCGACATCGACCTCGGCGACTTCGACATGGTGTGACGCCGAGCGTCCGGCCCGCCCGCCGCCCGGCGCGGCGGGCCCGCACGGCGCGCCCCTCGGAGTCCGCACGCGCCTGCCGGGGCGAAGGCGACCCGCGCGTCGTCGCCTCTGCCGAGCGCCCTTGCCTCTCCCGCCGGCCCGGCCGATCTTCCCCGGCGCGCACCCGCGCCGCGCCCGCTCATCCGCCGGAGGTTCCCATGCGCCCCGAAGACGCCGCGCCGTCCCCCGTCCGCCTCGCCGACTACGCGCCCCCGGCCTGGCGGGCCGAGACCGTGCGCCTCGTCTTCGACCTCGCCCCCCGCGCCGCCCGCGTCCGCGCGCGCATCCGCTTCGTGAAGGGCGAGGGCGGGCCGCTCCGCCTGGACGGCGAATCCTTGCGTCTGCTCTCCGCCGCCGTCGACGGGCGCGACGCCATGCCCGACCTGACGCTCGACGCCGAGGGCCTGACGCTCGAGCGCCTCGGCGGCGCGCCCCTGCCCGACGTCTTCGTCTGGGAGGCGGAGGTCGAGCTCGACCCCGCCGACAACACCCGCCTCGAGGGGCTCTACCTCTCGAACGGCGTCTACTGCACCCAGAGCGAGGCCGAGGGCTTCCGCCGCATCACCTACTTCCCGGACCGTCCCGACGTGATGGCGACCTACTCGGTCCGCATCGAGGCGCCGGGCGACCTCCCCGTCCTCCTCTCCAACGGCGAGCCCGGCGAGACCGGCGCCCTGCCGGACGGCCGCCGCTTCGCCGAATGGACCGACCCCTGGCCGAAGCCCTCCTACCTCTTCGCCCTCGTCGCCGGCGACCTCGTCGCGCATTCGGACGGCTTCGTCACCGCCTCCGGCCGCGAAGTGGCGCTCAACGTCTGGGTGCGTCCCGGCGACGAGGACCGCTGCGCCTACGCGATGGACGCCCTCAAGCGCTCGATGAAATGGGACGAGGACGAATATGGCCGGGAATACGACCTCTCCGTTTTCAACATCGTCGCGATCGACGACTTCAACATGGGGGCGATGGAGAACAAGGGCCTCAACGTATTCAACTCCAAATACGTCCTCGCCAGCCCCGAGACCGCGACCGACCGTGATTACGAGTTCATCGAATCCATCGTCGCGCACGAGTACTTCCACAACTGGACCGGCAACCGCATCACCTGCCGCGACTGGTTCCAGCTCTGCCTCAAGGAGGGGCTGACCGTCTTCCGCGACCAGCAGTTCTCCGCGGACATGCGCTCGCCCTCCGTCAAGCGCATCGAGGACGTGCGCACGCTCCGCGCCCGCCAGTTCCGCGAGGACCAAGGCCCCCTCGCGCACCCGGTCCGCCCCGAGGAATATCTGGAGATCAACAACTTCTACACGGCGACCGTCTACGAGAAGGGCGCCGAGATCATCGGCGTCCTGCGCCGGCTCGTCGGCGCCCAGGGCTACCGCAAGGCGCTGGACCTCTACTTCGACCGCCACGACGGGCAGGCCTGCACCATCGAGGACTGGCTGCGCGTGTTCGAGGACGCCACCGGCCGCGACCTCTCGCAGTTCGCCCGCTGGTATTCGCAGGCCGGCGCCCCGCGCCTGCATGTCGCGGAAAGCTGGGACGGCGCCGAATACGCCCTCACCTTCCGCCAGGAGACGCCCCCCACCCCCGGCCAGCCCGAGAAGGCGCCCCTCGTCCTGCCGGTCGAGATCGGCCTTCTCGCCGCCGACGGGCGCGAGCTGGTGCGAGAGACGCTCGAGCTGACCGACACCGCCCACACCTGGACCTGGAGCCT
>DATFKM010000420.1:0-6318 GCA_035268645.1 Paracoccaceae bacterium
CTTCTCGCTGGAGCTCAACCGCCTGCCTGAGGACGCGCTCGAAGCCAGGCTCGCCGAAAGCGAGGCGCTGGCGCGCTACCGGCCATGGCTCGACGCGCTGCGCGCGATGCGCCCGCACCAGCTTTCGGACGAGCTGGAGAAGTTCCTGCACGACCAGTCGGTCGTCGGCGCCACCGCCTGGAACCGCCTGTTCGACGAGACCATGGCCCGCCTCGTCTTCGACGTCGACGGCGAGGAGATGCCCCTCGAATCCGCGCTCACCCTGCTCTCCGACCCGAGACGCGAGCGGCGCAAGGCGGCGGCCGAGGCGCTGACCGCCGTGTTCACCGAAACCCTGCCCCTCTTCTCGCGCATCATGAACACGCTGGTGAAGGAGCACGAGATCGAGTGCCGCTGGCGCGAGATGCCCTCGCCGCAGACCGGCCGGCACCTCGCCAACCAGGTGGAGCCGGAGGTCGTTCAGGCCCTGCGCGACGCCGTGGTCGAGGCCTATCCGCGCCTCTCGCACCGCTATTACGCGGCCAAGGCCCGGCGCCTCGGTCTGGAGAAGCTCGAGTACTGGGACCGAAACGCGCCGCTGCCGGACGAGGAGGACCGCCGGATCCCCTGGGAGGAGGCGAAGGAGACCGTCCTCTCCGCCTACGAGGGCTTCTCCCCGAAGATGGCCGACCTCGCGAAACCCTTCTTCACCGAAGGCTGGATCGACGCGCCGGTGAAGCGCGGCAAGGCGCCCGGCGCCTTCGCCCACCCCACCGTGACCGACGCGCATCCTTACGTGATGCTCAACTACCTCGGGAAGACGCGCGACGTGATGACCCTCGCGCACGAGCTCGGCCACGGCGTGCACCAGCGCCTCGCCGCCGAGCAGGGCGAACTGCTCTCCCGCACCCCCCTCACGATGGCCGAGACGGCGTCGGTGTTCGGCGAGATGCTGACCTTCCGCCGGCTGCTCGATGCCGAGACCGACCCGAAGAAGCGCCGCACCCTCCTCGCCGGCAAGGTCGAGGACATGCTCAACACCGTGGTCCGTCAGATCGCCTTCTACGACTTCGAATGCCGCGTGCACGCCGCCCGCGCCGAGGGCGAGCTGACCGCCGAGGATCTCGGCCGCATCTGGCTCGAGGTGCAGAGCGAAAGCCTCGGCCCCGTCTTCGAGTTCGCCGAGGGCTACCACGCCTGGTGGAGCTACGTGCCCCACTTCGTGCACTCGCCCTTCTACGTCTACGCCTACGCCTTCGGCGACGGCCTCGTGAACGCGCTCTACGCGGTCTACGAGGAGGGCGGCTCCGACTTCCAGGACAAGTATTTCGAGATGCTCGCCGCCGGCGGCGCCAAGCGCCACAAGGAACTGCTTGCGCCCTTCGGCCTCGACGCCTCGGACCCCGCCTTCTGGCAGAAGGGCCTCGGCCTGATCGAGCGCATGATCGAGGAACTGGAGCAGGAGGAGCGGCGGGCGGGCTGAGCTCAGGCGAAAGGGCGGCGGGCCGAGCCCGCCGCTTCAGGCGTCCAGCATCGCCCGGACATCGGCGAACACCGCCTCGAACATCTCCTGCGTCAGCCGCCCGGTGTTCGTGTTGTAGCGGGAGCAGTGGTAGCTGTCGAAGACCTCGACGCCGCCCAGCGCGTGCCGCGCGCCGTGCCCGAAGGGCGCGCGCGCCGGCCGCTCGCCCAGCGCCCGCACCACGCTCTCATGGCTGATCCGCCCGAGGCAGAGCACCGCGCGCAGCCGCGGCAACGCCGCCATGCGGGCCGTCAGGAACCGCCGGCAGGTGTTGATCTCCTCGCCCACCGGCTTGTTCTGCGGCGGCACGCATCGCACCGCGTTGGTCACCATGCAGTCGACCAGCCGCAGCCCGTCGTCGGCACGCGCCTCGAATTCGCCCTCGGCGAAGCCGAAACGACCGAGCGTGGCGTAGAGCAGCCCGCCCGCGTGGTCCCCGGTGAAGGGTCGTCCGGTCCGGTTGGCGCCCGAGACGCCGGGCGCCAGCCCCACCACCAGCAGCCGCGCTTCGGCGTCGCCGAAGCTCGGCACGGCGCCGTTGTACCAGTCCGGCTCCTTCGCGCGCACCTCCTCGCGGTACGCGACGAGACGGGGGCAGAGCGTGCAGTCCCGCGGCGCCTCGGGCGGCGCCGCCGCGTCGCGGCTCAAGCCTCGGTCTCGTCCGTCTCCTCGGCTTCGACGTGCCGGGGCGGGCGGGGCGGACGCCCGATGATCTCCTTGAGCTCCTCGAGCTCGATGAAGTTGTCGGCCTGTCGGCGCAGGTCGTCGGCGATCATCGGCGGCGAGGTGCGGATCGTGGAGACGACCGAGACCCGGACCGCCTTGCGCTGGATCGCCGCGACCAGCGGCCGGAAGTCGCCGTCCCCGGAGAACAGCACCATGTGATCGATGCGCTCGGCCATCTCCATCGCGTCGACCGCGAGCTCGATGTCCATGTTGCCCTTGATCTTGCGCCGGCCGGTGGAGTCGGTGAACTCCTTGGCGGGCTTGGTGACCATCGAGTAGCCGTTATAGTCGAGCCAGTCGACCAGCGGACGGATCGGCGAGTACTCCTCGTTCTCCACCAACGCCGTGTAGTAGAAGGCCCGCACCAGCTTTCCGCGCCGCATGAACTCGTTTCGGAGCAACTTGTAGTCGATGTCGAACCCCAGCGCCCTCGCCGCCGCATAAAGGTTCGACCCGTCGATGAACAGGGCGAGACGTTCGTCGCGATAGAACATGGCATCTCCAAAGGGCGCTGGCGGAACTCGGGCAATGCCGCCGCTTCCCGAATCGTGACTATGGGTGGGCGGACAATGCGTCCGCCACGCCCCGGGCGCAAGACGGGCCGCCCGGACCGCCCCGTCGCGCCGCTTGCCTCGCGGCCCGAGACGGCTTATGTGGACGGTTCCCCGAAACCGCTCCGTTCGAGAGGTCCGCCCATGGCCCGAGTCACCGTCGAGGATTGCGTCGACAAGGTCCCCAACCGGTTCGACCTCGTGATGCTCGCCGCCCATCGCGCGCGCGAAATCTCCACCGGCGGGCAGATCGCCGTGGAGCGCGACAACGACAAGAACCCCGTCGTCGCCCTGCGGGAGATCGCGGACGGCGCGCTCTCGCCCGACGATCTCGAGGAGGCGCTGATCGAATCGCATCAGCGGCACATCGAGGTGGACGAGCCCGAGGACGACTCGATGGCCGCCCTGATGTCGCAGGAGCACGACAGCCCCGTCGAGGACGTGACCGAGGAGCAGCTTCTGCGCGCGCTGATGGCCGAGCAGGAGAAGGGCTGATCCAGCGGGCCCTCGGGGCCGACGACGGAGCGGGCCCTTGATTCGACAGTTCGAGTTGATCGAGCGCGTTCGGGCCTACAACCCGAACGCCGACGAATCCTTGCTGAACGCGGCCTACGTGTTCGGCATGAGGGCCCACTCCGGTCAGACCCGCGCGTCGGGGGAGCCCTACTTCAACCACCCCGTCGAGGTGGCGGCGATCCTCACCGATCTGCATCTCGACGACGCGACGATCGCGACCGCCCTGCTGCACGACACCATCGAGGACACGGCCGCCACCTTCGACGAGGTGCGGGGCCTCTTCGGCGAGGAGATCGCGACGCTGGTGGACGGCGTCACCAAGCTCACCAAGCTTCAGCTCGCCTCGGCCGAGGCGGAGCAGGCGGAGAACCTGCGCAAGCTGCTGCTGGCGATGTCGGAGGACGTGCGCGTCCTCCTCGTCAAGCTCGCCGACCGGCTGCACAACATGCGCACCCTCGGCCACATGCCCCAGAAGAACCGGGAGCGGAAGGCGCGGGAGACCATGGACATCTTCGCCCCTCTCGCGGGGCGGATGGGCATGCAGGAGATGCGCGAGGAGCTCGAGGACCTCGCCTTCAAGCACCTCAACCCGCGGGCGCGGGATTCCATCCTGAAGCGCTTCGCCAAGCTGCGCTCGGAGACCGGCGACGTGATCCCCCGCATCGCCGAGGACATCCGCAAGGTGCTGGCCGAGGCCGGCGTCGAGGCCGAGGTGACGGGGCGGGAGAAGCGCCCCTTCTCGATCTGGCGCAAGCTCGGCGAGAAGGACGGGGACTTCGCCCGCCTGTCCGACATCTACGGCTTCCGCATCGTCACCGAGGACGTCGCCGACTGCTACCTCTCCCTCGGCGCCGTCCACCGCCGCTGGACCGCGGTGCCCGGCCGCTTCAAGGACTACATCTCCAACCCCAAGCCCAACGGCTACCGCTCGATCCACACCACCGTCTCGGGCCGCAACGCGCGCCGGGTGGAGGTGCAGATCCGCACGCGCGAGATGCACGAGGTGGCCGAGACCGGCGTCGCCGCCCACTGGGCCTACCGCGACGGCATCCGGGTCGAGAACCCCTTCGCCGTCGATCCCTTCGTCTGGCTGCGGCGTCTGTCGGAGGAGTTCCGCGGCGCCGAGAACCCCGACGAGTTCCTCGAGCACGTCAAGCTCGAGATGTTCCACGACCAGGTGTTCTGCTTCACGCCGAAGGGCAAGGTGGTGCCGCTGCCCAAGGGCGCGACGCCGATCGACTTCGCCTACGCGATCCACACCTCGATCGGCAACGCCTGCGTCGGGGCCAAGATCGACGGCCGCCGGGCGCCCCTCTCCACGCGCCTGCGCAACGGCCAGTCGGTGGAGATCATCCGCGCCGACGCCCAGCGCCCCCAGCCCGTCTGGGAGGAGATGGCCGTGACCGGCCGCGCCAAGCAGGCGATCCGCCGCGCCCTGCGGGCCGAGCGGCGCGAGGCCGACGTCCGCCTCGGCCGGGGCATCGTCGCCGCCGCGTTCGAACGCGCGGGGCGCGGGCTGACCCGCAAGGCGCTCGGCCTCGCCGCCCAGAAGCTCGGCGAGGCGGGCCCGGACGACCTCCTCGAGGCCGTCGGCGCCGCGCGGCTGTCGGGCGCCGAGGTGCTCGCCGCGCTCTACCCGGCCGAGCCCGCGACCGCCGCGCCGACGCCGCCCGTCGACGGGCGTCCCGCCGTGTTCGCCGTCGCCGGCGTCTCGCGCGCCCGGCGCGTGCGCTTCGGCGAGTGCTGCCAGCCCGTCCCCGGCGACCGCATCGTCGGCATCGCCGAGCGCGGCGCCGGGGTCACCGTCCACGCGATCGACTGCCCCGAACTCGCGCGTTACGAGGACGCGCCGAAGGACGCCTGGGTGGATCTGCGCTGGGACGAGGAGACCGCCGCCGCCCAGCCGCACGCCACCTCCCTGCTGGTGACCTTCGCGCACGAGGTCGGGGCGCTGGCGAAGGTGTGCACGGTGATCGCGGAACTGAAGGCCGACATCAGCCACCTCGAATTCGTGGAGCGCAAGCCGGACTTCTACCGCGCCCGCATCGACCTCGAGGTGCGCGACGTCAAGCATGTCAGCCAGGTCGTCACGCTGCTCTCCGCCCAGGCCGTGGTGAACGAGGCCCGGCGCGTCATGCCGGTGCGCGAAGGGCTCTGGAGCCGCGGGGACGCCCCGCGCCCCTCCGCCCGGCCCACGACCGTCGCCGCCCCGCAGGGCGGGGCCGAGGGCCGCTCCGCGGCCGCCCGGCGGCGCGCGGCCCCCGCGGCGGCCGACGCACCGGGCTGATCCCGCATGTTCCGGCGGCGCGATCCCCTGCCCCTCTGGCCTCGCCTTCGCGAGGCGCTCTCGCCCCGCAAGGGCTGGCGGCGCGGCTTCGAGTATCTCGGCCGGCGCATGCAGCGCCTGCCCGACACCCCGCACCGCATCGCCCTCGGCTTCGCCTGCGGCGTGCTGGCGAGCTTCACGCCCTTCTTCGGCTTCCATTTCATCCTCGCCGGCGCCGTCGCCTTCGCGCTTCGCGGCAACCTGCTGGCCTCGGCCATCGGCACCTTCTTCGGCAATCCGGTCACCTTTCCCTTCATCGCCGCCACGGCGATGGCGATCGGCCAGACGGTCACCGGCCTCGAGATCGCCAAGCCCGCCGACGGCTTCGGCTTCGGCTGGCTCTGGCAGAACCTCGACGCGATCTTCGTGCCCTACCTCGTCGGCGGTCTCGTGCCCGGCGCCGCGACCGCGACGGTGACGTATTTCCTGCTGCGCCCCGTGGTCGCCGCCTATCAGGACCGCCGGCGCCTCAAGCTCATGGCCCGCGCCAAGGAGCGGCTGAAGCGCTCGGCCTCCGCCCGCCGCCGCAAGGCCGAGGAGGCGCGCGAGGCGCGGCGCGCGGCCGAGGATCCGACCGGCTGAGCGTGGCCCCCCGCCGCACCTCTTGCCGCGCCCGCGCCGCGCGCCCTACCTTCCGGCCATCGCCCCGCCGTCCGGAGGACCGCCCATGAGCGCCGACGCCGCCCCCGCCCGCCCCC
>DATFKM010000421.1:0-6639 GCA_035268645.1 Paracoccaceae bacterium
CGCCGACGGGCTGAACTGGAAGTTCCGGCTGCCCGGCCTCAGCGAATACGAGATCGACGGCTTCGAGGGCGAGGAGGTGAGCCTGCTGCGCGCGCGGCCCGGCGCTCCGCTGTTCTCGCACACCCACGAAGGCGTCGAATCGACGCTGGTGCTGACCGGCCTGCTCGAGGATCGGGGCGAGCGCCTCGCGCGTGGCGACGTCGCCATCGCGACGGATCAGGACGATCATCGCCCGCGCATCGTGGGCGACGAGACCTGCATCTGTCTCATCGTGATGAGCGGCGGACTGCGCTTCACCGGGCCCTTCTCCCGCGCGCTCAACCTTTTCGCGGAGTGACGGCGATGCGACCGAACCGCCGGACCGTGCTTCTCGGCGGCGCGGCGCTCGCGCTCGCGTCCCCGTCGACGCTCCGCGCCGCCGAGACCGCGGAGCGTCGATTCCTCGTGTTCCGCGGCGGCAGCGACATCGGCGGCCAGACGACGCGGGTCCGTGGCTCGGGCGACCGCGCCGAGGTCGAGGTCGAGGTGGATCTCGCGGTCAAGATCCTCGGGATCACCGCCTACCGCTACAAGCTGCGCAGCCGGGAGACCTGGGAGAAGGGTCTGCTGATGTCGCTGGAGGGCGAGACCGACGACGACGGCGAGGTCAGCGTCGCCAAGGTGCGCCGCACGTCGGAGGGGCTGGTCTCCGAAGGGACCTGGGAAGGACCGGTCCCGAGCGACGCGGCGACGACGACATATTGGACGCAGGCCTTCCTCGAACGGCCGGTCTGGATCAGCACGCAGACCGGCAAGCCGCTGGACGTGAGCGTCAGCCGCGACGGCGAGGAGCGGATCGAGGGCTTCTCGGGAGAGGTGCTCTGCCAGCGCTGGCGCGTGTCGGGTGATCTGCCTCTGACCCTCTATTACGACGACCGCGGCGAATGGATGGGCAACGCCTTCGACGCCAGCGGCGAGCGGGCCCGCTTCCAGCCGACGGAGGAGACGGGTCGCCTCGCGCCGCTCTGGCCGCGGCTGGCCTGACGCCTTGGGGGTCTTCGACCAGATCGCGCGACCGGCGGACGGCGCGGCGTGGATCACCGGCGCGTCGGGCGGCATCGGGCGGGCCGTGGCGCTGAAGCTGGCGGCACGGGGCTGGACGGTGCACGTCACCGCGCGTTCGGCCGACGATCTCGAGGCGATGGCGCGCGAGGCGTCTGACAAGGGCCGCATCGTGCCGCAGCCGGCCGACGTGACCGACGCGGCGGCGATGGCGGCCATCGTGGAGCGCATCGAGGCGGAAGGTCCGCTCGCCCTCGCGATCCTCAATGCGGGCATCTACCTGCCGATGCGCGCTCAGGAATTCGATGCGGCGAAGGCGAAGAAGACCTTCGACGTCAACATGACCGGCGTGGCGAACGGGCTCGATCCGGTTCTGAAGGCGATGATCGCGCGCGGCAAGGGCGTGGTGGCGGTGACCGCCTCGGTCGCCGGGTTCCGCGGGCTGCCGCAGGCGTCCGCCTATTCCGCGACGAAGGCCGGGCTGATCGCGATGTGCGAGAGCCTGGCGCTGGATCTGATGGACCTCGGGGTGCGGATCTCGGTGATCAATCCCGGCTTCGTGGACACCGAGGCGACGGCCGTGAACGACTTCGAGATGCCGTTCCTGATGCAGCCCGACGAGGCGGCGGAGCGGATCGTGAAGGGGCTGGAGAAGCCCGGCTTCGAGATCGCCTTCCCGACGCGGTTCGTGCTGTTCCTGCGCGCCATCGGGCTGCTGCCGAACCAGTGGTATTTCAAGGTCTGGCGGCGGCTGACGGGCTGAGCCGGGCGCCGAACGGAAACCGCCCCGGAGCGACATGCCCCGGGGCGGTTGCGTGTGCGCAGGAATGCGTTCGCGTGTGTGTGCCGCGCACGGTCGGCCGTCGTCGGCGCGCGCGTCAAGCCGGAAGGGCGGACTTCGCCTTCTCGACGACGACCTTGAAGGCCTCGGGCTCGTGGATCGCGAGATCCGAGAGGACCTTGCGGTCGACCTCGATCCCGGAACGGGAAAGACCGTCGATGAAACGCGAGTAGTTCATGTCGGGATCGACCGCACGGACGCCGGCGTTGATGCGCTGGATCCAGAGGGCGCGGAAGACGCGCTTCTTGCGCTTGCGGTCGCGCGTCTGGTACTCGAGCGCCTTGTCGACGCTCTGCTTTGCGACGCGAAAGACGTTCTTGCGACGACCGCTGTGGCCTTTGGCGGCGTCGCGGACTTTCTTGTGACGGGCGTGGGCGGTGACGCCGCGCTTCACTCGGGACATGTCGAGGCTCCTCTCAGCGCGCGTAAGGCATGTAGGTCTTGACGATCTTCTCGTCGGGCTTCGAGAGCACGTCGGTGCCCCGGGCCTGACGGATGAACTTGTTCGACCGCTTGATCATGCCGTGACGCTTGCCCGCCTGGGCGTGCTTTATGCGGCCCGTCGCCGTGACCTTGAAGCGCTTCTTGGCGCTCGACTTCGTCTTCATCTTGGGCATTTTCTTCTCCGGTCAGAGACGCCCCGCCGGGGCGGGGCTTCGCGGACGACGCGGCAGCCCTGATCGGCCGGCCGCCCGGGTGAGAGCGCGCCTGATGCCGGAAGCCGGCGGGCGCGTCAAGGGGCCGGAACGGTCCCGCATTCGTGCCGCCTTCGTGCGGCCAGCGTACCGCGAACGTCTGCCCGACGTCGGACATTCGTCGGACATCCGTCGGACATCCGTCGGACTCCGGTGCGCCTGCGGTCGGACATGCGTCGGTCTCTCGTGCCGCGCGCGTGCCGCCCTCGTGCCGACGCCGTCGGACGCGCCTGGCGGGCGCCGCCCCGTCGCTGCGGCCGACCCTGCGCCCGCAGAGGTTTCGAAGCGGTTGAGGGAGCTACGGTCTCGCTCGCGAGGCCGGCGGAGCGGACGGCCGGGGCTCTCGGGTCCGAAGGGGGTTCCGAACGGGAGCTCGCGGTCGAGGGCGACGGGCGCGTCGGGCCGTGTCGATGCGGATCGCGGACATGGGTCGCCCTCCTTCCGGGCGTCGGAAGGGCGCGGCCTGAGCTTCGCAGTCGCCTCGGCGTCCGGCCCGAGGGACCGTCGCGCCTCGACGCGGCGCGAGGGTGACGACGCGCCCGGGATGGCGGACCATGACGCGGCCGACCTCTGCGGCGCTTGATCCCTCGTGGCGGGGGCGGTCTGATCGACGGGCCGGCGGCGCACGCCGCCGGAACGCTGGAGGGAGAAGAGGCCATGATCATCGGCGTCGTGCGGATCCCGCGGGACGGAAAGTCGCCGCGGGACGAAGCGGTGGAGCGGGCGCTCGCGTCCTCGAAGATCTACCGCGAGGTGAAGGGGCTGCTGAGCAAGCACTACCTGAACGGGGACGAGGGCGGCGGCGGCATCTACATGTTCGACACGCGGGAGAACGCGCTGGCCTGGTTCGACGAGGGCTGGGCGGACTGGATGGAGGGGCGCTTCGGCGTGCGCCCGACGCTGACGCTCTACGACTGCGACGTCGTGCTCGACAACGTGAAGGGCGAGGTGCGGGTCGACGGCGAGCCGGCCGAAATCCCGGTCTGAGCCCGTCCCGCCCCGGCGGGCGCGCGGCCCGGCGTCACGGCCCGGCGGGGCGGCGGCGCGAAAGCACGCCCGAGGCGAGCACCACGCCCGCGGCGACGAGGATCACGCCGAGGATCTTGGGCGGGCCCACCGGCTCGTCCAGCAGGAGCGCGCCGCCGAGCAGCGTCAGGACCGGGACGAGGGCGCCGAAGGCCCCCGTCTCGGCCGCGCCGAGGACGCGCACCGCGTAGCCGAAGGTGACGAGCGCCACGAGCGACATCACCACGCCCTGCAGGAAGGCCATGACCGCGATCTCCGGCAGATCGGCGTTCGCGAAGGGCAGGCCGATCCAGAGCAGGACGGGGCCGATCGCGACGCTGGACCAGAACATGCCGATGGCGACCGCGTGCAGCGGGTCGAGCCCGCTCTGCCGGAACACCACGGCGTAGCCGGCCCAGAGCGCGGCGGCGGCGACGAAGCCGAGATGGCCGCGCCAGGCGCCCGGCTGCGCGTCGATCACCACCGCCTGCAGCGAGACGAGGGCGGCCCCGGCGAGGATCAGCACGAGGCCGGCGAGGCGACGCGGGCCGGGGTATTCCTTCATCAGGAGCGCGGCCCAGAGCGTCGTCCAGAACGGCAGCATGCCGGGCGCGAGGGGCCCCGCGTCCGAGGCCGGAGCGAACTGCAGGCCGCTGATGATGACGGCGGGGAACCCGACGCCGGCGCCGACCATGACGACGATCGCCCGCGGCCAGGACAGGCCGCGCGGGATCACGCCGCGACGCACCATCACCGGAAGGCAGATCACGGCGGCGGGCGCGAGGCGCAGGAACAGAAGCTCGGCCACCGTGAAGTCGGCGCCGACGGCGTGGCGGCTGACCAGCATGAAGGCGGCCCAGATCGAGACGGTGGCGACGGCGGCCAGGGCGCCGGCCCCGGGAAAGGCGGGGGGCGCGTTCATGCGGAGGCGGCTCGGCGCGACATCGAAGACTCCGGGGGGCGCGGCGCGGATCGGCGGCGCGGCGGAGGGTGCGACGGGCGGGCCGGGCGATGCAAGGGCGCGGCGGTCGCGCCGCCGGCGTGGTCGTTGACTCGAATCATCGGAATTTCGAGAGTCGTCCGCGACGCGCCCCCGCTCGCCGCCAGGCCCCGCGTCGCGCGGTCGGTCGTTCCGGCCCCCGGGGCCGGAGCCCGTGGCCGACCGTCCGGACGGACATCCAACGGATCGGAGGCGATCATGCGCATCGGACTCTTCGCGACCGCCCTTCTCGTCGGGGCGGCGACGGCGGCGCCGGCCCCGGCGGCGGACGGGGAGGCCGCCATCGGCGGCCCGGTCGAACGGCACGGCCTGTCGGTGGCCGCGGCCTACCTGCGGGCGATCGAGACGGATCCCGCGACGGCGACGGCGCCGGGGGAGGACGTGATCCACCTCGAATGCGACGTCTCGGCCGCGGCGGACAACGCCCACGGCTTCGAGGAGGGCGATTTCGTGCCTTATCTCACCTGCGCCTACGTCGTCGACAAGGTCGGCTCGGACTGGCGGCGCATCGGCGTGATGCTGCCGATGACGGCGCAGGACGGACCTCACTATGCGAACGACGTGCCGATGGACGGGCCGGGCGAGTATCGGCTGACCTACCGGCTGAGCCCCCCGTCGCGGAACGGCTTCTTCCGTCACGCGGACGAGGCCACCGGCGTCCCGCCCTGGTGGGAGCCCTTCGAGGTGACGTTCGAGTTCGCGTATCCGCAGGAGTGACGTGCCGCGTTCCGCCCCGGGACGACGCGCGACGAGAGAGAGACCCGTCCTCGCCCGGCGTCAGTCGGCGGGGACGGGGTGGCCGGCGGTCGTGCCGCCGTCGATCGGCAGCGCCGCGCCGGTGACGAAGGCGGCGGCGTCCGAGGCGAGGTAGAGGATCGCGCCGGCGATCTCCTCGGGCGAGGCCATGCGGCGGAGGGGGGCGGCGTTCAGGATCGCGCGCTCGGCGGCGGCGGGGTCGGGGGCCTGCTCGATGGTGTCGCGGCGGACCATGTCGGTGTCGGTGTAGCCGGGGCAGACGGCGTTGACGCGGACCGCGGGCGCGAGCTCCAGCGCGAGGGCGCGGGTCAGGTTCACCACGCCGCCCTTGGAGGCGCAGTAGGCGGAGAGCCCGGCCTCGCCCATCAGCCCGGCGTCGGAGCCGAGCGCGACGACGCAGCCGCGGCTTTCGCGGAGCGCCGGGAGCGCGGCCTGCACGCAGAAGAACGTGCCCTTGAGGTTCGTGTCGATCACGGCGTCCCAGGTCGCCTCGTCGACGTCCGCCATCGGCCCGAAGGCGGCGACGCCGGCGCTGGCGACGAGCACGTCGAGGCCGCCGAGCGCGCCGAGCGCGGCGTCGACCGCCGCGCGGCAGCCGGCGGCGGTGGAGACGTCGCCCGGCGCGGGGTGGACGCGGCCGGGGGCGTCGGCGGCGAGGGCGTCGGCGGCGGCGGCGGCGGAGGCGGGCGTGCGGCCGTTGACGGCGACCGAGGCGCCCGCGGCCAGGAAGGCGGCGGCCGCGGCGCGGCCGATGCCGCGGGAGGCGCCGGTGACGAGGACGCGGCGTCCGGCGAAGTCGAGCTGCATGGATCTCTCCCTTCGGCGGCGCGGGCTATTCCGGCTCGCCCTCGTAGATGGCGCGCTCGTCCACCGGGGCGACGCGCAGGATGTTGGTGGAGCCGGCGACGTTGAACGGGATGCCGGCGATGACGACGATGCGGTCGCCCTCCTTCGCGAAGCCGGCGGTGCGCACGGCGCGGGCGGCGGAGACGACGGCGAGCTTGAAGCGCTCCACCGCGTGGGTGTGGACGCAGTGCAGGCCCCAGACGAGGCTGAGGCGGCGCGCCGTCTCCAGGAGCGGCGTCAGCGCGAGGATCGGCACGCGGGGGCGCTCACGCGCCATCGTCAGCGCGGTGGTGCCGCCGTGGGTGAAGCAGCAGATCGCCTGCACCTCCGTCGTCTCGGCCACCTCGCGCGCGGCGGCGGCGATGGCGTCGGCGGTGCGGGTGCGCGTCTCGGGGCGCAGCAGCTCCATCGAGCGGCGATAGGCGGGGTCGGCCTCCACCGCCTCCGCGACGGCG
>DATFKM010000422.1:0-3255 GCA_035268645.1 Paracoccaceae bacterium
ATGCAGTAGTAGAGGCCTTGGCCGAAGCTCACGAGGCCGCCCCGCATCATCCCGACGATGCCGAGCGATACGAGGCCCTTGGCGAGCGCCATGGTGGTCAGGAACATCGCCCAGTCGGGGAGCAGCACCGCCCCCGCGAGCAGGAGGGCGGTCGCCGCGACGGCGCCGCCGATCAGGAGAGCGGGGGTCATATCTTCCTCGCCTGGGCCTTGGCGAACAGGCCCTCGGGGCGCCAGAGCAGCACCGCGGCCATCACCAGATAGATGATGAAGAGCTCGGCCTCGGGCACCAGATGCACCGAGGCCGCGCGGGCGAGCCCGACCATCAGCGCGCCGATGGCGGCGCCCTCGATCGAGCCGAGCCCGCCGATGATGACGACGGCGAAGGCGATGATGATCACGTTGACGCCGAGGCCGGGGGTGACGGAGATCATCGGCGCGGTCATCGCGCCGCCGAGCGCGGCGAGGAACACGCCCGCGACGAAGGCGCCCATGTAGATGCGGGGGACGTTCACGCCCATCGCCCGGCTCATGTCCGGATCGTGGATCACGGCGAGCACGACCTTGCCCATGCGGGTGCGGTTGATCGAGAGCCAGACCGCGAGGCCGACGACGATCGCCATGCCGATCACCGCGAAGTCGTAGCCGACGTAGAAGAGGGGGCCGAGCTCGACGTCGCCGAGCAGGGTGTAGGGCTCGTAGACGAAGTAGGGGTTCACGCCCCAGACCAGCTTCATCACGTCCTCGAGCATCAGGAACACGGCGTAGGTGACGAGGACGTTCAGCACCTCGTCGCGACCGTAGAAGTGCCGCAGCAGACCGCGCTCCAGGATCGGACCGACCACGACCGCCACCAGCACCGCCGCGAGGATCAGCGCGAGATAGCTGCCGTAGGGGAACGCGTCGCCGCCCCAGGCGAAGTAGACCCCGACCAGCGAGGCGCCGGCATAGGCGCCGATGGCGTAGAGCGAGCCGTGCGCGATGTTGAGGATGTTTAGGACGCCGAACACCAGCGTCAGTCCGACGGAGACGATGAACAGCCAGCCGGCGTAGATCAGGCCGTCGACGAGGATGACCGCGGCGAGCTCCATGGGCGACCTTTCGGAGAGGGGGCGCGCCTCGATGCGGGCGCGGAGAGGCCCGGGCGCCATGTCCCGACGAGGGAGGCGCCCGGGCCGGGTCCGTTCAGCGCGGGATCACTCGTCGCACTGGGCGCCGGGGAAGCCCTGGGCGATCCAGTCGGCGGCCTTGACGCCCTCCGGCGGGTTCACGCAGCGCGAGTCGTAGTAGATGACCTCCTCGAGGCGCATCGCGTCCGCCTCGGAGTCCCAGACGGTCTTGCCGATGGCGTTCGGCTGGATCGCCTGGTGGCCGTCGGCGAGCGCCATCTCGATCACGCCCGAGGGGGCCGGCCAGCTGAGGCCCGTCATCGCCGCGGCGAGCTGCTCGTCGTTCGGCTTGACGCCGCCGTTCTCGGCCATCGCCTTCTCGACCGCGGCCTTGAGGCCGAGCACGGCCTGCCACATCCGGAACGGCGCCTGCACGGGGAACACGCCATGCTCCTCCATGTAGGCGTCCCAGAGCGTCATCGTCAGCTCCTCGAGCTCTCCGCCGCGGGCGTAGGCGGCGAGGCCGTTGACGCCGCGCGCGCCGAGGATGATCCCCTCCGGCATCTTGTCCTGCAGCTGCGGGATCACGTGGTCGCCGGCCGAGAGCGCGAGCTGCGTGCGCTCGTGCAGGTTGCGGGCGCTGGCCTGGAGCACGAGGCCCTGCAGGTCGCCGCCCCAGAGCGAGGAGTGCGTGACGTCCGAGCGGGCGCGCAGCAGCGCCGAGATCTCGGCCCCGTACTGGCCGGCGCCGAACTTCGGGAACAGCGACGTCTCCACCTCGACATCGGGGTAGAGCTGCTTCATGGCGCCTTCGAAGTCGGCCCAGCTGTCCTGGCCCCAGGCGTAGTCCTGGTTGACGCCGGAGATGGTCTCGACCTGCATGCCCTGCGATTTCAGGTACCGGGCGAGGCTGACGTTGTCCATCGCGCCGTGCGCGGCGGTGCGGAACACGTACTCGTACTCGCCGTCCTCGAACACGCGCGGCGTGCCGCAGTCGTAGAGGATGGTGAACGCCTTCAGCTCGTCCGCCACCGGCGGCACCGCGAGGCAGTCGGCCGAGGAGACGTAGCCGATGACCGCGTCCACCTCCTCGCGCTGCACGAGGTTGCGGAATTCCTGCACCTGCTTGGTGGCGCCGCCGGCCTCGTCGACCAGCACCGCCTCGATCGTGAGGCCGCCGAAGCCGCGCTGGGTGTAGGGCTCGGGCAGCTTGCCGCCCTCGTTCAGCATGTCGATCAGCGTCTTGCCGCCGTTCCAGGCCGGCACGCCGAAGCTCTCCGCCGCCTGGCCGGAGAGGAAGGTGATGATGCCGACGCGGAACACGTCGTCCTGCGCGGAGGCCTGCGGGGCCGCCCCGAGCGCGCCGAGCGCGAGGGCGGACGCGGCGAGCTTCGCCGTGACCTTCATGGTGGATCCTCCCTGATCGCCGCGGCGGTTCGGCCCCCCTGCGGGGCCTCCGCCCGTCGTCGTGGCGCGACCTTACCCGTGGGCGACGGGGGGTCAAGGCGCCGCGCCCGCAAGGCGGCGGATCGGGAGAGGCCGCCGCCGCGCGGGCGCCGGCCCTGCGGTCCGAGCGCCGGACCTCGCGCTCCCGCGCGGGGCGTTGCGCATCCGCGCGGGGGCGACCATGAGAGGGAGCGTCGCCCGAGACCGCCCCCGCCGACGGCCGGGGCGGCGGCGTCGCGAAGGGGGAGGATCCGAATTGCAGAGCGTCGCCGCGTCCGGCCGCCGACCGCGCCGCGCCTTGGCCGCGGCGGGCGCCGCGCCAAGGGCTCGATCCGCGCCGCGCCTCGGCGGCGGCCGGGCACGGGCGGGCGGGCGGACGCGATGAACCCCGCGGCGATGACGCCCGAGGCGCTCGCGCCGCTCGCCGCGCTGGCCGCGGCCGCGGCCTTCGGGGCCGGCGTGCAGGCGCAGGGGCGCGCGGTGCGCGAGATGGACGCCGTCGCCGGCGCCCTGATCGGGGTGACGGTGGCGACGCTGATCTTCGCCGCGGCGGCGCCCTTCGCGGTGCGCCCGGAATGGGTGTTCTCGGAGGCGACGCTCTGGTTCGCGCTCTGCGGGCTGTTCATGCCGGCGCTGTCGATGATCCTCGCGATCCGCTCGGTGGGCCTCGCGGGGCCGGCGCTGACGGCGTCGCTGGGCGC
>DATFKM010000423.1:0-8833 GCA_035268645.1 Paracoccaceae bacterium
CGGGACCTCGCGGTCGGGACCCACGAGGACGACCTCGCCTTCCGCGTCCGGAAGGCCGAGGACGAGGACCTCCGAGAGGAAGGGTCCGATCCGGCGCGGAGGGAAGTTGACCACGGCGAGGACCTGTCGGCCGATCAGGGCCTCCGGGTCGTAGTGCTTCGTGATCTGGGCGGAGGACTTCCGCTCGCCGATGTCGCCGCCGAAGTCGATGCGCAGCTTGAGGGCGGGCTTGCGCGCCTCGGGGAAGGGTTCCGCCGCGACGACGCGGCCGACGCGCAGGTCGACCTTGAGGAAGTCGTCGATGTCGATGTTCGGGATGTCGTCCGCCATGCCGCGCCCTCCGCCTGTCGGGCGGCGTTCTGGGCCTGCGGCGAGGCGCGGTCAAGCGGCGGCGGAGACGCGCGCGCCGACGCCCGACGCGAAAAGGCCCGCCCGCGGGGAGGACGCGGGCGGGCCGAAGGGGCGGACCGGACGGGCGAGGGAGGCGCGCCGGCGCGATCCGCCCCGCATCCCCGGCCGGGCCGGGGTGCGGTCGAGGATCAGTTGGCGGCCTTGGCCGCCATGTCCTTCATCTCGTCGAGGGAGTTCTGCATGCGCGAGCGCATGATCTCGAACGCCTCGGTGTTGGCCTTCTGCGCCGTCTCGGTCAGGTCGGTGAGGGAGGCGAGACCCTTCTCGAAGGTCTCCTTCATCAGCTCGATCTGGCGCGAGGCGCCTTCGGTCGTCATCTGGTCCATCTTCATCTCGGACATCTGCTTCTGCAGCGAGGACATCGTCTCCTCGAACATCGAGACCTGAGCCTTGAAGACTTCCTGGTAGCCGGCGGCGGCGGCCTTGTTGGCCTCGACGAAGGCTTCCATGTTCTTGTTCTGGGCGTCGATCATCGCCTGGGCGTCGAAGCCCGGCACCTTCATGCCCTCGAACATCTTGTTCATGTCGGTGGGCATCTTGAACATCTCGGCCATCTTGTCGGCATCGAAGTTGTAGAACTTGTCGAACATCCGGGTCGCTCCTCGCGTCGGTTTCTGGTCGCCGGGCGCTCCGTTCCGTCGCCCTCGTCTCATGGGAGGAATATTGTGCAGCGCAGCACGACCGTCAAGAGGGTCGTTGCTGCGGCGCACAAAAAACCCTGACCGAGCGTCAGCCGGCCAGTTCGCGCGAGCGGGCGGCGGCCGCGGCCACGGCCCCGCGCATGAGCGGCGGCAGCCCGGCCTCCTCGTCCATCAGCACGGCGAGGCCGGCGGCGGTGGTGCCGCCGGGGGAGGTGACGTTCACGCGCAGCTGCGCCGCCGATTCGGGGGAGCGATGCGCGAGCTCGCCGGCGCCGGAGACGGTGGCGCGGGCGAGGCGCATGGCGAGATCGGGGGCGAGCCCCTCGGCCTCGGCCGCCGCCGCGAGGCATTCGATCAGGTGGAAGACGTAGGCGGGGCCGGAGCCGGAGACGCCGGTGACGACGTCGATCTGCGATTCGTCCTCGAGGCGCACGGTCTCTCCGATCGCCGAGAGCAGAGCCTCGGCCTGGGTCATGTGCGCCTCGGTGGCGTGGGCGTTGCCGATCAGCGCGCTGATGCCGCGCCCGACCGCGGCGGGTGTGTTCGGCATGGCCCGCACCAGCGGCACGGGGCCGAGCGCCCCTTCGAACCAGCGGATCGAGGTGCCGGCGGCGATGGAGACGAAGAGCGTGCCGGCGCCGGCGAGCGGCGCGACCTGCGGGACCGCGCCCTCCATCATCTGCGGCTTCACCGCGAGCAGGCAGACCTCCGCCGGGCCGGGCGATTCCGGGTTCAGGGTCAGCCCCTCGGCGGCGAGCTCCGTCACGCGCTCCGACGGCTTGGGGTCGATCACGGTGACGGCCGCGGGCGCGAGGCCGCGGGCGAGCCAGCCCTCGAGCATGGCCCCGCCCATCTTGCCGCAGCCGAGCAGGGTGACGGATTTCGGAAGGGCGGCGTCGGTCATGTCTCGGATCTCCCTCGCTCGGCCGCCCGGAGCGGCCGGGCGAGGGGCCCGGGGGGCGGCGGATCAGGCGCGACCGTAGGCGCCGGTGATGGCGATTTCCAGCGCCGCGTCGGCCTTGGCCCCGCCCCAGCAGACGAGCTGGAAGGCGGGATAGAAACGCTCGCACGCCTCCACCGCATTGTGCAGCATCGCCTCGACCTGCCCGCCTGTGGCGCTGCCGCCGCCGGCGAGGACGAGGCCGTAGCGGTAGACCGTCAGCTTGTGCTCGGGCCAGAGGGTGAAGGCCCCGCCCCAGAGCTGGTCGTTGGCCTTGTCGAGCAGCTTGTAGAGTTCGTTCCGCCGGCGGGCCGGGGGGTTCATGTCGAAGGTGCCGACGAGCTTGAGCATGTCGTCGTGCGCGGACCAGGCCAGGCTGAGGGTGTAGGTGCGCCAGGCGCCCTCGACCGCCATGGCGATCTGGTCCTCGTCGACGCGATCGAACTCCCAGTCGCGGCGATGCGCGAGGGTTTCGACCAGGTCGATCGGGTGAAGGTCGTCCGTGGAGAGATCGTGCTCGACGGCGTGCTGCATGGCCGGCGCTCCATTGGCTCGGCCCCCTCGGGCGAGGTCCCCCCAAGGGGGCGGCATGACTGCCTCATCATGGGGTCTTCTGCGGACCCTCCTCCACATATCGTGAGTCAAGACGGCGCTTGGCGCCAGTGGAATCTTGCGACGTGCGCGTGACGGGGCGATTCGCTTGCCGCGATCGCGCGATCCGCCCGATTTCCGCCGCGTTCGGCCGGTCTTCTGGATCCTTCGACAGGCGGCCGCGGACCTGGGGGTCGGGGCCGCCGACGGGCGGGCCGTCGGCCTCGGGCCGCGGCCGCCCCCCCGGAACGGCGGGGCCCCGCTGCAGGGGTGTTCGCGCGTGCCCCGCCGTTCCGGCCCCCGCCGTCAGTCCGGGGTCAGCATGTAGCCGGCCCCGCGCACCGTCTGGAGGTAGCGCGGCGCGCGGGGGTCGACCTCGATCTTGCGGCGCAGGCGCGTGACCTGGACGTCGACCGCCCGCTCCTGCGCGTCGTCGAGTTCGGCGAGGAGGACGCGGCGGTCCACCGGCTCGTGCGGGGATCTCGCGAGGACGCGCATCAGGGCGCTTTCCGTGGTGGTCAGGCGAATCGGCTCCTCGCCGCGCCAGAGCTCTCCGCGCGTCACGTCGTAGCGCACGTCGCCGAGGGCGAGGGTGCGCGGCGGCTCCGTCGTCGCGGCCGGGGCCGGGCGGGCGCGGCGCAGGATCGCGGCGATGCGCAGCAGCAGCTCGCGCGGCTCGAACGGCTTGGGGAGGTAGTCGTCGGCGCCGGCCTCGAGCCCGCGGATGCGGTCGTCCGGCTCGCCCCGCGCGGTGAGCAGCAGGACCGGGGTCGCGATCTCGGGCCGGATCGCGGCGGTGAGGGCGAGGCCGTCCTCGCCCGGCATCATCACGTCGACCACCAGCAGGTCGAACTCGAGCCCGGAGAGCAGACGCCGCGCCTGCGCGGCGTCGCGCGCCACGGTGACGTAGAAGCCCGAGCGCGCGAGATAGCGCTTGAGCAGGGTGCGGATGCGCTCGTCGTCGTCGACGACGAGGATGTGCGCGCCGTGCTCCTCGAGCGGGTCGGTCACGCGTCGCGGTCCTCGATCAGGGCGAGGGCGGCC
Source organism: Paracoccaceae bacterium (assembly GCA_035268645.1). Lineage (GTDB taxonomy): Bacteria > Pseudomonadota > Alphaproteobacteria > Rhodobacterales > Rhodobacteraceae > Albimonas. Next base: position 3,628 of record DATFKM010000423.1, read on the forward strand.
TCGCGCTTGTCGTCGTCGATCATGCCGGCGAGCACGCTCTTGAAGGCCTGCACCGCCTCGGGCCCCGCCTCGCGGAAGACGCGCCGCATGCGCTCGTTCTGGGCGGAGGAGAGGGCGCGGGCGAGGGCCTCGCCCTCCTCGGTCAGCACCAGGGCGCGGCGTCGGCGGTCGACGTCCCCGACGGTGGAGCGAATCATGTCGTCGGCGACGAGCTGGCGCAGCACGCGGTTCAGCGACTGCTTGGTGACGCGCAGGATCTCCAGCAGTTCGGTCACCGAGAGGCCGGGACGGCGCCAGACGAAGTGCAGGCAGCGGTGATGCGCCCGGCCGTAGCCGCGGTCCGCCAGCAGCCGGTCGGCGTCGGCGATCATGTCGCGATAGGCGAAGAACATGAGCTCCACGCCCTGGCGGAGCTGCGCGTCCGTCAGGAACAGCAGGTTCTCGCCGCCGACGGGTTTGGCGGCGCGCGACGGGCGGGAGGCGGGCTTGTGGCTCATGGACGCTTTTTACGTCAGCCTTGTTGACTGTCCAAGTGCGGAATGCTACCGAGCGCGATATGTGGAACGAAATTTTGTTTCGTTCCATGCACCGCAGGGGACACAACCCTAAAACCAAGAGGGCGTCCAGCGGGGACGCCGGGGATGGAAGGAGACGCCGCATGGCCGGGGCCTATGACGATCGCGACGGTGTCATCTGGCTGGACGGGGCCATGGTCCCCTGGCGGGAGGCGAAGGTGCACGTGCTGACGCACGGCCTGCATTACGGCTCGTCGGTGTTCGAGGGCGAGCGGGCCTACGAGGGCGTGATCTTCCGCGGCCACGAGCATTCCGAGCGGCTGCTGGCCTCGGGCCGCGCGATCGACGTGCAGATCCCCTGGACGGCGGAGCAGATCGACGCCGCGAAGGCGCAGGTGATGGCCGCGAACGGGCTGACCGACTGCTACGTGCGCGCGGTGGCCTGGCGCGGCTCGGGCGAGGACATGGGCGTCGCCTCGGCGCGCAACCCGGTCCGGCTGGCCGTCGCGTCGTGGGAATGGGGCGCCTATTACGGCGACGCCAAGACCCGCGGCGCGAAGCTCGACGTCTCGCAGTGGAAGCGGCCGAGCCCGGAGACGATCCCCTGCCACGCCAAGGCGTCCGGGCTCTACATGATCTGCACCATGTCGAAGCACGCGGCCGAGGCGAAGGGCTGCTCCGACGCGCTGATGATGGACTATCGCGGCTACGTGGCCGAGGCGACGGGCGCCAACATCTTCTTCGTCAAGGACGGCGCGGTGCACACGCCGACGCCCGACTGCTTCCTCAACGGCCTGACGCGCCAGACGGTGATCGGCCTGCTGGAGCGGCGCGGGGTGCAGGTGATCGAGCGGCACATCATGCCGGAGGAGCTGGAGGGCTTCGAGCAGTGCTGGCTGACCGGCACGGCGGCCGAGGTCACGCCCGTCGGCCAGATCGGCGACTGGCGCTTCGAGGTCGGGGCGTTGGCGCTCGACGTCGCCAAGGATTACGAGAACCTCGTGCGCGGCCGGCTCTCGGTCGCCGCCTGAGGACTTGGCGGCGGCGCGAAGCGTCCCATCTCGGGAAGGAACGGCCCCGGCGCGCGTCGCCGGGGCGCGAGACTTGCCGGGAGGCCGAGATGACGCCGAGACAGCGCCTGACCGCCGCGACCCTCGCCCTTTGCCTGGCGGCGCCGCCCGCCGCCGCGCAGGGCCCGGCCGCCGCCGCCGTCGGCGGCGACGCCGCCGGGACCAAGCGCTTCACGTTCAACGTCGACTGGGGACCGGTGCATCTGGCCGAGGTCGAGTTCGTCGTGGATCACGGGACGGAGCGCGTGACGCTCTCCGGCGCCGGCCGCTCGACGGGCCTCGCGGCGATGCTGGCGGATTTCGAGGTGACGCAGCGTTCCGTCTACGCGAAGGACGGCGCGATGCGCCGTTACGAGGCGACGGCGCGCTGGGGCGACCGCACCTCCCGCCGGGCGCTTCGCTGGGACGGCGCGCCGGGCGAGGCGGGCGCGCCCTCGGTCGAGGTGGCCTCGACGGATCCCGAGCCGCTGACGCCTGTTCCGGCGCCGGAGCTGGAGGGCACCGTGGATCCGGCCTGGCCGATATGGGATTCGCTGCAGCGGATCGCGGCGGGCGGCGGCTGCGACGCGCGCTACCGGGTCTATGACGGGGTCCGGCGTTTCGACGTCGCGCTCGAGGACGCCGGCGTCGAGACGCTGGAGCAGGACCGCGACTGGACCTGGGGCGGCGAGGCGCTGGTCTGCCGGCTGCGGTTCGAGCGCGTCGGCGGCTTTCCGGAGGACGGCGAGCGGCGGGCCGAGGAGTCGGAGTACGAGCGCCTGCTCTACGTCGCGCGGACCGAGGAGGGCGCGATTCCGGTGCGCCTGCGCGTGCAGTGGCCGCTGGGCTATGCGACGGCGCGAATCGACCTTCGGTGAGCGGCCTTTCTTGAGTGCGGCACGGCGATGCACTATCTTTCGTGTCATGTCCGGCGCCGGGATGACTTTCGCAGGCGCGACTCAAGGAGGACGACATTCTGTCGGAACCCACTTCCGCGGGGGACACCCCCCCGCACGAGACGGCACGGCTGTCGGGTGACGATCTGCTGGGCCTGATTCTCCGCTCGCTGGACGACGGCAAGGCCGAGGACGTGGTCACCGTCGAGCTGCGGGGCAAATCCGAGATCGCCGACCACATGGTGATCGCCTCCGGCCGCTCCACGCGGCAGGTGTCCGCGATCTGCGAGAAGCTGATGGATCGGCTCAAGCACGAAGGCGGCACGCCCGCGAAGGCCGAAGGGCTGGAGCAGGGCGACTGGGTGCTGATCGACGCGGGCGACGTGATCGTCCACGTGTTCCGCCCCGAAGTGCGCGAGTTCTATCAGCTCGAGAAGATGTGGTTGCCGACCGAGGCCGCGGCGGCCCGGGCGGCGGCCTACGCCTGATCGCCCGATCGGGCGTTGGAGGCGGTCATCATCGCGGTCGGCCGCGCGCGCGGCGGGCCCGAGGCGGCGCTGACGGCCGATCGGCTGGAGCGGTTCGGCCGGATGGGCCGGGCTTTGGGACTCGGCCCGGCGCGGCTGCTGGAGATCGAGGCGCGCAAGGTGCGCGGGGCCGAGGCCGAGGGTGCGCTGGTTTTGGGGGCCGTGCCGCAGGGCGCGGCCTTCGTGGTTCTGGACGAGCGGGGCGCCATGCTCGATTCGCCCGGTCTCGCCCGGCGGCTCGCGGACTGGCGGGACGGGGGGCGGCGGGCGACGGCGCTGGCGATCGGCGGGGCGGACGGGCATGCCGAGGCGGTGCGCGCGCGGGCCGACCTGACGCTGAGCTTCGGGCCGATGGTCTGGCCGCACATGCTGGCGCGCGCGATGCTGGCCGAGCAGCTTTATCGCGCGGCGACGATCCTGGCCGGGACGCCGTATCACCGCGGCTGATCCCGGCGCCGGCTTTCGGGCCGCCGCGCCCGGCGCTATGGCTGCGGGCGTGGCAGGAGGACCCCCGATGAGCGAGACCGAGAGCGACGGTGATTCCGGAGCGCCCGTCCCGAAGCCGGTCGTGTTGTGCATCCTCGACGGCTGGGGGTTGAGCGAGACGGAAGAGGGCAACGCGGTGGCGCAGGCCCGGACGCCGACCTTCGACCGGCTGATGGCCGAGGCGCCGTGCACGACGCTGACGGCGCATGGCGAGGCGGTGGGCCTGCCCGAGGGACAGATGGGCAACTCCGAGGTCGGTCACACCAACATCGGCGCGGGGCGCGTGGTGTGGATGGACCTGCCGCGCATCGACAAGGCCATCGAGGACGGGAGCTTCGCGGAGAATCCGGTTCTGCGCGACTTCGCCGAGACGGTGAAGGCGGCCGGCGGCGTCGCGCATCTGGCGGGGCTGGCGAGCCCCGGCGGCGTGCATTCGCATCAACGCCACGCCGTCGCGGTGGCGGAGGCGCTGACCGCGGCGGGGCTGGAGGTGAAGCTGCACGCCTTCCTCGACGGGCGCGACACGCCGCCGAAATCCGCCGGGGGTTTTCTTTCGGAGCTGGAGTCGGCGCTGCCGGAGGGGGCGGAGATCGTCACCGTCTGCGGGCGGTTCTACGCCATGGACCGCGACGAGCGCTGGGACCGGGTGGCCGCCGCGCAGGCCGTGATGACGCGGGGCGAGGGGGAGCGCGCCGAGGGCTGGGCGGAGGCGGTGCAGGCCGCCTACGACCGCGGCGAGACGGACGAGTTCGTGCTCCCGACGGCCCTCGGCGATTACGCGGGGATGGCGGACGGCGACGGGCTGCTGTTCTTCAACTTCCGGGCGGACCGGGCGCGGGAGATCCTCTCGGCGCTGGCCGAGCCGGGCTTCGACGCCTTCGAGACCGGGCCGCGGCCGGAGTTCTCGGCCGTCGCCGGGATGGTGCAGTACTCCGAGCGGCACGACCGCTTCATGTCGGCGCTGTTCCCCGACCGGGAGATCGAGGACACGCTCGGCGCCTGGGTCTCGCGCCACGGCCGGCGGCAGCTGCGGCTGGCGGAGACGGAGAAGTATCCGCACGTCACCTTCTTCCTCAACGGCGGCGAGGAGACCGCCGATGCGGGCGAGGACCGTCACATGGCGCCCTCGCCGAGCATCCGCACCTACGACGCCCAGCCCGAGATGGCCGAGCCCGAGGTGACGCACCGGCTGGTGGAGGCGATCCGCCGCGGAGCGCACGACCTGATCGTGGTGAACTACGCCAACCCGGACATGGTGGGACACACCGGCGACCTGAAGGCGGCGATCGCCGCCTGCGAGGCGGTGGACGGGGGCCTCGGCAAGGCGCTGGCCGCGCTGGAGAAGGCCGGCGGCGCGATGATCGTGACCGCGGATCACGGCAACTGCGAGTGCATGATCGATCCCGAGACCGGCGAGGCGCACACCGCGCACACGCTGAACCCCGTGCCCTGCCTGCTGGTCGGCGGGCCGGAGGGCGCGCGGCTGCGGGGCGGCGGCGTGCTGGGCGACCTTGCGCCGACGGTGCTGGAGCTGATGGGCCTGCCCCGGCCCGAGGCGATGACCGGTCGTTCGCTGATCCGACGCGCGAACGCATGAGGGCGATCGCCGCGGCGCTTTTCCTCGCGTCGGGGCTTTGGTCCGGGCCGGGCGGCGCGACGACGGCGATCGAGGCGGCCCTGGCGGCGGATGCGGCGCTGACCGCGGCGGCGGGGCGGCTGGACGCCGCCGAGAG
>DATFKM010000424.1:0-5433 GCA_035268645.1 Paracoccaceae bacterium
CCTGGGCGCGGGGCGTCGCGGTCGACAACGACGTCGGTCTGTTCTTCCGCTCCGTCGCGACCGACGACTGGGCGCGGATGGACCCGGCGCCGCGGATCGTCTGCGTGACGGGCTCCAACGGCAAGTCGACCACGACGGCGCTGATCGGTCATCTGCTGGCCACCGCCGACAAGCCGGTGCAGGCGGGCGGCAACATCGGGCGCGCGGTGCTGGACCTCGACCCGCCGGGCGAGGGGGCGACGCTGGTGCTGGAGCTGTCGAGCTATCAGATCGAGCTGGCGCGCTCGCTCGGGCCGGACGTCGCGGTGTTCCTGAACCTCTCGCCCGACCATCTGGACCGGCATGGCGGCATCGGCGGCTATCTCGCGGCGAAGGCGCGGCTGTTCGACGTGGGCGCGCCCGAGCGCTCGGTGATCTGCGTCGACGGGCGCGAGGGGCGCTGGCTCGCGAACCGGATGCGCGAGCGGGCGGCGGACGCCGAGCCGGTGATCCTGGTCTCGACCGAGGGCAAGGCGCCGGAGGCCGGCTGGGCCGTGGTCGCGAAGCGCGGCTTCCTGAGCGAGACGCGGAAGGGACGGCAGATCGGCTCGATCGACCTGCGCGAGGCGCCGGCGCTGCCGGGCCGGCACAACTGGCAGAACGCCGCCGCCGCCTATGCGGTGGCGCGGGCCAGCGGGATCGGGCCCCGGCAGATCGCCGAGGGGATGCGGAGCTTTCCCGGACTGCCGCACCGGATGGAGCGTGTGGCCGAGCGCGACGGCGTCGTCTTCGTCAACGACTCCAAGGCGACCAACGCGGATGCCGCCGAGAAGGCGCTGTCGGCCTATGACCGCGTGCGCTGGATCGCCGGGGGGCGGGCGAAGGAGGGCGGGATCGCGCCGCTCGCCCCGCTCTTCGGGCGGATCGCGAAGGCGTATCTGATCGGCGAGGCGGCGGAGGGGTTCGCCGCGGCGCTGGGCGCGACGCCGCACGAGATCTGCGGAACGCTCGAGGCGGCGGTCGAGGCGGCGGCGGAGGAGGCCGAGGCGGGCGAGGTGGTGCTGCTCTCGCCCGCCTGCGCGAGCTTCGATCAGTTCGAGAGCTTCGAGGCGCGGGGCGACGCCTTCCGGGCGCTGGCGCGCGCGGTCTCGGGCGAGACCGCGGAGAGCGGGTCGTGACGGCTGCGGCGGGGCGGGAGGCGCGGCCCGCGCCGACGCCGGCCGAGGGGGGTCGATCCCCCCGAGGCCGGCGCGCCCGGGCGGAAAGGGGGGCGCTGCGATGACCGAGATGGCCTTCGGGCGGACGCCGGCGGCCCCGGGCGAATCGGCGCTGCTGCGTTGGTGGCGGACGGTGGACCGCTGGACGCTGGGCGCCGTGCTGGCGCTGGTGGCGCTCGGCCTCGTGATCGGGATGGCGGCCTCGGCGCCGTTGGCCGAGCGCAACGGGCTCGGGCCGTTCCACTACGTCATCCGGCAGGCGGGATTCGCGCTGGTGGCGCTGGGGCTTATGGTCTTCGTCTCGATGCAGGACGTGCGGACGGTGCGGCGGCTGGCGGTGCTGGGCTTCTGCGGCGCGCTGGTGGCGGTGATGCTGCTGCCGGTCTTGGGGACCGATTTCGGCAAGGGCGCGGTGCGCTGGTATTCGCTCGGCTTCGCCTCGCTGCAGCCGTCGGAGTTCCTGAAGCCCGCCTTCGTCGGCACGGCGGCGTGGATGATGGCGGCGAGCGCCGAGCGGCACGGGCCGCCGGGGGTCACGCTGTCCTTCCTCCTCGCGACGGGATGCGCGGCGCTTCTGGCGATGCAGCCGGATTTCGGGCAGGCGGCGCTGCTGATGGCGACCTGGGGGGCGATGTTCTTCGTCGCCGGCGCCCCGGCGGGGCTGCTGGTCGGGCTCGGCGCAGCGGTGGCCGGGGTCGGGGCCTTCGCCTACGAGAATTCCGAGCATTTCGCGCGGCGGATCGACGGCTTCCTCGTCGCCGAGGTCGATCCGAGGACGCAGCTCGGCTACGCCACCAACGCGATCCAGGAGGGCGGCTTCCTCGGCGTCGGGCTCGGCGAGGGATCGGTCAAGAACACCCTGCCGGACGCCCATACGGACTTCGTGATCGCGGTGGCGGCGGAGGAGTACGGTCTGCTGCTCTGCCTTGGAATCATCGCGCTTTATCTCCTGATCACGGTGCGCGCCCTGCTGCGGCTGGCCGAGGAGCGCGACGCGATGGCGCGCCTCGCGGGGAGCGGGATGGCGGCGCTGATGGGGCTGCAGGCCTTCGTCAATCTCGGCGTCGCGATCCGGCTCTTGCCGGCCAAGGGCATGACGCTGCCGTTCGTGAGCTACGGCGGCTCCTCGTTGATGGCGGCGGGGATCGGGATGGGACTGTTGCTGGCGATGACGCGGCGGCGGCCGCAGCGGGACGTGCTGGAGGCGTTCGAGGACGGGGCCGGGCGGTGACGGGCGTTCGGGTTTCGGTCCGCGCGGGACCGGCCTCCGTTCGCGGATCGTTCCGCGCGTCTCCGGGCCGTCGCGGGGCGCCGACGTGAGGCGGCTGGTGATCGCGGCGGGCGGGACGGGGGGACACATGTTCCCGGCCGAGGCGCTGGCGCGGGAGATGCTGTCGCGGGGCTGGGCGGTGACGCTTTCGACCGACGCGCGGGGCGCGCGCTACGCCAAGGGCTTTCCGGCGGAGGTCGAGCGGCGGGAGACCGCGGCGGCGACCTTCGCGCGGGGCGGGCTCGCGGCGAAGCTGGCGGCGCCCGTCAGGATCGCGGCGGGGATCGCGGGAGCCGTCGCGGCGTTCCGGCGGGCGCGGCCCGACGCGGTGGCGGGGTTCGGGGGCTATCCGAGCCTGCCGGCGCTGGCGGCGGCCACGGTCCTGGGCCTGCCGCGGCTGATCCACGAGCAGAACGGCGTGCTGGGGCGGGTCAACCGGCGCTTCGCGCCGCGGGTGCAGGCGGTGGCCTGCGGGACCTGGCCGGTGGCGGACCCGCCGGCGGGCGCGCGGCTGGTGCGGGTCGGCAACCCGGTGCGCGCCGCGGCGCTGGCGGCGCGGGACGCCTATGCCCCGCCGGGACCGGAGGGGCCGCTGCGGCTGCTCGTGTTCGGCGGGAGCCAGGGGGCGAGCGTGTTCTCGCGCCTCGTGCCGGAGGCCGTCGGGCTTCTGCCGGAGGCGTTGCGCGCGCGGCTGCACGTCACGCAGCAGGCGCGGGAGGGCGAGGTCTCCTCGGTCTCGGGCGCCTGGCGTCGGATCGGCGTCGAGGCGGAGGCGGCGGCGTTCTTCGAGGACCTGCCGCGGCGCATGGCGGCGGCGCATCTGGTGGTGTGCCGGGCCGGCGCCTCGACCGTCGCGGAGCTGACGGCGATGGGGCGCCCGGCGATCCTGATCCCGTATCCGAGCGCGATGGACGACCATCAGACGGCGAACGCGCGGCCGCTGGCCGAGGCCGGGGCGGCGGTGCTGGCGCCCGAGGCCGGGTTGACCGCCGAGGGGCTTTCGTCGCACATCGCGTCGATCCTGGACGATCCGGCGCGGGCGGCGGCGATGGCGGAGGCGGCTCGCGGCCTCGGGCGGCCCGACGCGGCGGCGCGGCTCGCCGATCTGGTGGAGCGGATCGCCGAGGGACGCCCTCCGGAGGCGACGCCGACCTGAACCGCCCGGCCGCGGCCGCCCAGGCGGCCCCGGCGGCGGAGACCCTGATCCGCGCGGCCCCGGAACCGCGCCCGAGACTTCGGAGAGACCCCATGAGCCCCGCCACCCGTCTGCCGCAGGAGATCGGCCCGATCCATTTCGTCGGCATCGGCGGCATCGGCATGAGCGGCATCGCAGAGGTGATGCTGAACCTCGGCTACGACGTGCAGGGATCGGACCTGCGCGAGAGCGAGATCGTGGCGCGGCTGCGGGGCCTCGGCGCGCGCGTCGCGGTGGGGCAGACGGCGGAGAATCTCGGGCGGGCGGAGGTCGTGGTGATCTCCTCGGCGATCAAGCCGGGCAACGCCGAGCTCGACGCCGCGCGGGCGGCCGGGCTGCCGGTGGTTCGGCGGGCCGAGATGCTGGCCGAGCTGATGCGCCTGAAGCACAACGTCGCGGTGGCGGGCACCCACGGCAAGACCACGACGACGAGCATGGTGGCCGCCGTGCTGGACGCCGGCGGGGTCGATCCGACGGTGATCAACGGCGGCATCATCCACGCCTACGGCTCGAACGCGCGGCTCGGCGCGGGGGAGTGGATGGTGGTGGAGGCGGACGAGAGCGACGGGACCTTCGTGCGCCTGCCCGCGACGCTCGCCATCGTCACCAACATCGATCCGGAGCACCTGGACCACTACGGCGACTTCGAGGGCGTGAAGGACGCCTTCGAGAGCTTCGTCGCAAACATCCCCTTCTACGGCGCCGCGATCTGCTGCCTCGATCATCCCGAGGTGCAGAGCCTGGTCGGGCGCGTCGACGACCGGCGCGTGATCACCTACGGCTTCACGCTGCAGGCGGACGTGGTGGGGGTGAACCTCCGCGCCGAGGACGGCGGCAGCCGCTTCGACGTGATCGCGCGGCTGCGCGACGGCATGGCGCGGGGCGAGCGGCGGATCGAGGGGCTGTTCCTGCCGATGCCGGGGCGGCACAACGTGCAGAACGCGCTGGCGGCGGTGGCGGTGGGGCTGGAGCTGAAGCTGCCCGACGCCGCGATCCGCGAGGCGCTGGCGGGCTTCGGCGGCGTCAACCGGCGCTTCACGCGCGTCGGGGACTGGAACGGCGCGGCGATCATCGACGACTACGGGCATCATCCGGTGGAGATCGCCGCCGTGCTGGCGGCGGCGCGGCAGGCGGCGGGGCCGGAGGGGCGGGTGCTGGCGGTGCATCAGCCGCACCGCCCGTCGCGGCTGGCGAGCCTGTTCGAGGAGTTCTGCCTCTGCTTCAACGATGCGGACATGGTGGCGATCGCGGAGGTCTACGCCGCCGGCGAGGACCCGATCGAAGGCGCCGACCGCGACGCGCTGGTCGAGGGGCTGCGCCGGCACGGACATCGGGACGTGACCGCGATGGACGGGGCCGAGGGGCTGGCGCCCTGGGTCGCCGCGCGCGCGCGTCCGGGGGACTACGTCGTCTGCCTAGGGGCCGGGACGATCACGCAGTGGGCGAACGCGCTGCCGGAGGCGCTGGCCGGCCGGACGGCGGCGGAGTGAACGGGTGATCCCCGTCGATCAGCCGCATCTCAAGCGCGGCGTCGGTCTGGCGCTGCTGACGCTCTACGGCGTCGGGGTGATGGTGGGCGCGGGGATCTACGTGCTGGTCGGCGAGGCGGCGGGCCTTGCGGGGGACTGGGCGCCGCTGGCCTTCCTGATCGCGGGCCTCGTCGCGGCGCCGACGGCGGCGAGCTACGGCGAACTCGCCGCGCGGATTCCGGAGGCGGGGGGCGAGGCGGCCTATCTGCGCGAGGCCTTCGGCATTCCGGGGCTGCCGCAGAT
>DATFKM010000425.1:0-2136 GCA_035268645.1 Paracoccaceae bacterium
ATCTTCACGGCGCCGGTTCCCTTCTCGGGGTCGGCGTAGTCGTCCGCGACGATGCGCAGGCGCCGGCCGACCAGCGGGAGCACGGCGTCCTTGCCCACCAGCTCGCGGTAGCGCGGATCCTCGGGATGCACCGCGACGCCGGTGTCGCCCAGCATCGTCTCGGGGCGCGTCGTCGCGACGACGAGATAGTCGCGCGTCTCCCACGCGTCCGGATCGCTCTCGTCGGAAGGCTTCCAGTCGCGGAGCTCGCCGTCCTCGCCGCGCGTCAGCGGATGGCGGTAGGTCAGGTCGTCCGCCAGCGCGTAGCGGAAGCGCCAGAGCTTGCCGCGCTCCTCGACCTGCTCGACCTCGAGGTCGGAGATCGCCGTCTCGAAATGGGGATCCCAGTTCACCAGCCGCTTGTCGCGGTAGATCAGGCCGTCCTTGTAGAGCCCGACGAAGACCCGCAGCACCGCGTCGTGGAAGTTGCCGTCCTCGCTCGCCGGCGCCCCCGGCGCGCCCGACATGGTGAAGGCGTTGCGCGACCAGTCCATCGAGGCGCCGAGCCGGCGGTCCTGCCCGACGATCGTGCCGCCCGATTCCGCCTTCCACTCCCAGACCTTCGCCATGAAGGCGTCGCGCCCCAGTTCGCGGCGGGAGGGGCCGCCCGCCTCCGCCAGCCGGCGCTCCACCACCATCTGCGTCGCGATGCCGGCGTGGTCCTGCCCGGGCTGCCAGAGCACGTCCCAGCCCTGCATCCGGCGCCAGCGGATCAGCACGTCCTGCAGCGTGTGATTCAGCGCGTGCCCCATGTGCAGGCTGCCTGTGACGTTCGGGGGCGGCAGCATGATGCAGTAGGGCTCGGCGCCTGGGCGCGCGTTGGCGCCGGCGCGGAAGCATCCGGCGGCCTCCCAGCGGTCGTAGATCTCGGGCTCGGCGGTCGCGGCGTCGAAGGTCTTGTCCATCAGTCTCGCTCGCGGGCTTCTCGGGGGTCGGGCGCGGTCATATCCCCTGCGGCCGGCGAGGAAAAGCGCGTCAGACGCGGCGGTCCACCTTGGTGGCGAGCTGCACCAGCGTCTCCATGCCCCTGACGCCCTCCACCATCGCGATGCGGTCGAGCGCGGCGTCGAGGCGCGTGGTGTCCTCGGCGCCCACCTGAGCGGCGAGGTCGAAGCGCCCGGAGGTGGTGTGCAGGCTCTCCACCTCCGGCATCCGCGCCAGCGCGGCGGAGACGGCGGGGGCCGAGCGCGGCTCCACCTGGATCAGGACGTAGGCGCGGATCGTGCGCGCGGCGCCCTCGCCGGCGCGGATCGTGTAGCCGCGGATCGCGCCGAGGCGCTCCAGCCGTTCGATCCGCGCCTGCACCGTGGTCCGCGCCACGCCGAGCCGGCGCGCGAGCTCGGTCGCCGGCGTGCGGGCGTTGCGCGCGAGAAGACCGAGCAGCGCCCGGTCGGTTTCGTCGAGGGATTCGCTCATGACCGACATGTTGCCGACATATCCGACGATACGCCATGCAATTCGTGCTGATCGCCCATTTTCTCCGGTCGATTCGGACCGCATATCCCGTTTCCTGAGTTCGCGCCCCACAGGAGCCCGACGCGGCCACCGAAGCGCCCCCCGCAGATCCTCGCTCCGGAGGTCCCGCCCGATGACCACGACCCTGCCGCTCTGGCCCACCGTCGAAGCCTTCCTCGCCGCCGAGCGGCCGGAGGAGCCGGTGTTCCTGCTCTCGCCCGCCGCCGTGACCGCCGGCGCGCGACGTTATCTCGACGCGTTTCCGGGCCTCGTCACCTTCGCCGTCAAGTCGAACCCCGAGCCGGCCGTGCTGATCGGCCTGATCGCCGCCGGCGTGAAGGGCTTCGACGTGGCCTCGGCCGAGGAGATCCGCCTGATCCGCAGCCTCGCGCCCGAGGCCGCGCTGCACTTCCACAACCCCGTCAAGACGCGCGCCGAGATGCGCCTCGCCCATGCGGAGGGCGTGCGCACCTACGCGGTCGACAGCCGCGCCGAGCTCGCCAAGATCGCCGAGACGCTGCCGGCCGAGGGCGTCGAGCTCTCGATCCGCTTCCGGCTCGCCGTCTCCGGCGCCGCCTACGACTTCGGCTCGAAGTTCGGCGCGACGGAGGCCGAGGCCGTGGCCCTGCTGGCCGAGGCCGC
>DATFKM010000426.1:0-7992 GCA_035268645.1 Paracoccaceae bacterium
CGCAGGTCGCTCCCGCGCTGCGGCGAGACGAGGTGGCTGACCAGCGTCGTCCCGGCCCCCGCCGGGCCCGGCCGCGTGTGCCGCGCGCTCTCGTCGACGGCCGAGAGGTCGGCGAGCAGCGGAAACCGCCCCGGCGCGTCCTCCTTCAGCCAGCGCAGCATCTCCGGCTGGTACGCCCGGTCGACCCAGAGCGTCGGGATCCCGTCGGCCGTCGCCTGCTCGGCCAGGACGCCGCCCGGAAAGCGCTCGCGAAGGAGGTCGGCGATCGGCTGCATCGGGCTCACATCCGGTCCGGCGGATCGTAGTCGCGCGCCGCCATGCGCGTCTCGCGCAGGCGGTCGCGCCGGGCTTCGGGGGCGTAAGGCTCGCGCGAACCGTCCAGCGTCAGCCCGAGCGGCCGGCGCTCCGTCGCCACCTGCTCCTGCAACAGGGTCAGCCCTTCCAGCAGCGCCTCGGGCCGGGGCGGGCAGCCGGGCACGTAGACGTCCACCGGCAGGAACGAATCCACCCCCTGCACCACCGAATAGATGTCGTACATGCCGCCCGAATTGGCGCAGGAGCCCATGGAGATCACCCAGCGCGGCGCCCGCATCTGATCGTGCAGGCGCTTCAGCGGCGCCGCCATCTTGCGGAACACCGTGCCCGAGACGATCAGCAGGTCCGCCTCGCGCGGCGTCGCCCGCAGCACCTCCGCCCCGAACCGGGCCTGGTCGAAGCGCGGCGTCAGCGCGCTCACCATCTCGACGTAGCAGCAGGAGAGGCCGAAGTTGAACGGCCAGACCGACCAGCTGCGACACCAGGCGACGAGATCCTCCAGCCGCGCCGTGAGCGCCGCGCGCGCCACCGCCGCGTCGAGCCCGCCGCCCTCGCGCGCCGCGTCGGCGGCCGGCTCCAGCGAGAACCGGCTCACGGCCGCCCCCGCTCGCGCCGCGGACCCCATTCGAGCGCGCCGTCCGCCCAGAGATAGACCAGCCCCGCCAGCAGCACGCCGATGAATACCGTGGCCTCGATCAGCCCCTGCAGCCCCGCCTCGCGCACCGCGACGGCCCAGGCGAAGAGGATCGCGGCCTCCATGTCGAACACCACGAAGAACGCCGCGACCAGGAAGAACGGCGTCGAGACCCGCATCCGGGCGAAGCCGATCGGCCGCACGCCGCTTTCGAACGGCCCGCCGACCGCAGCCTCGCGCCGCGCCCCGACCCGGGCGGAGAGACCGAGCGCCAGCGCCACGAGGCCCGCCGCGCCGGCCGCGTGCAGAAGGAAGGCGAGAAGGGCTTGATCGTAGGTCAGGGCCGGAATCTCCTGCTCGGGCGTCGGTCGGAGGCGCCGGATCGCCCGGCCCTCCGCGGACGAACGCCCCCGGCCGCGGCGGGGTTCCCGTGCGGCCGCGCCGATCCGGGGGTCGGCCCCGGACTTGCGGCCCGCGCCGCACCGCGCGAGCCTTCCCGCCATTCACGCGAGAAAGGAGCCCCCGCCGTGCCGATCTTCCCGTCGATCCCCGAAGACCCCGACCTCGCCGCCGTGTTCCGGCGCTTTCCGCACATGGCGCCGCCGCTGCTGGAGGTGCACGACCGGATCCTGCGCGATGCCTCGCCCCTCACGGTGGCCGAGCGCGAGCTGATCGCCGCCTACGTCTCCGGCCTCAACGCCTGCACCTACTGCCACGGCGCGCACCGCGTCGCGGCGGAGGTCTTCGGCATCGACGAGGCCGTGTTCGACGCCCTGATGGCGGACCCCGAGACCAGCCCGGTGGAGGACCGCCTGAAGCCGATCCTGGCCTATGTCCGCAAGCTGACCCTGACGCCCTCGCGCATCGTCGAGGCCGACGCCGAAGCGGTCTACGCGGCCGGCTGGCAGGAGCAGGCCCTGTTCGACGCCGTCGGCGTCTGCGCCCTCTTCAACTTCATGAACCGCATCGTCGAGGGCTCGGGCATCCGCCGCGACCCGCTCGCCGCGCCGCCCGAGGAGCAGGCGGCGCGCCGCCGGCGCATGGGCGACGCCGGCGACGACCCGCACAGCGCGCCGCGGAGCTACACCAAATTGATCGAGACCTACGGCATCGGCGCGCCGGGCGACTGACCTTCCGGACGGCCGTCGGCGCCCGCGCCGCCGGGGCCGCCGCCGGGGGAGGCGCGCGACCCGCTGCGGGGCCGACGATATCGGCTCCTCCCCGACGCCGCCTCGGCGTCGGTATGCCGCGGCATGCAGCGGAATCAGGCACTTGCCACCTTGACCGCGGCCGCCGGGCTCTACATGAGGGGTCGTCACAAGGATCGGGGACGGAGGCCGCCTCCCCCCGATGGCTATGCCGGGCGCCTATCCCTCGGCCAACCTCCTGTCGCGGACTCCCAGACATGATCCTCTCCCGCACGCTCCGCGAGGAGTGGCTCGGCGATCCTCGTGCCGAACTCCTCGCCGGCCTCGTGGTCGCCCTCGCGCTGATCCCCGAGGCGATCGCCTTCTCGCTCATCGCCGGGGTCGACCCCAAGGTCGGCCTCTACGCCTCGTTCTCCATCGCCGTTCTGACGGCGATCGTCGGCGGCCGGCCCGGCATGATCTCGGCCGCCACCGCGGCGACGGCGGTCCTCATGGTCACGCTGGTGCGCGACCACGGGCTGCAGTACCTGCTCGCCGCCACCGTCCTCGCCGGCCTGATCCAGATCGCGATCGGCGCCGCGCGCCTCGCCTTCGTGATGAAGTTCGTCTCGCGCTCGGTGATGACGGGCTTCGTCAACGCGCTGGCGATCCTGATCTTCATGGCGCAGATCCCCGAACTGATCGGCGTGCCGCCGGAGACCTACCTGCTGCTCGCGGGCGGCTTCGCGATCATCTACGGGCTGCCTTACGTCACCACGGCCGTGCCCTCCCCCCTGGTCGCGATCCTGGCGCTGACCGGGGTGGTCGTCTGGCTGGGGCTCGAGGTCCGCACGGTCGGCGACATGGGCGCGCTGCCTGACGCGCTGCCGGTGTTCCTCGCGCCGGAGGTGCCGCTCTCGTTCGAGACCTTGCGGATCGTCCTGCCCTATTCGCTCGCCGTCGCGTTGGTCGGCCTGCTCGAAAGCCTGATGACCGCCTCGATCGTGGACGAGCTGACCGACACGTCCTCGAACCGCAACCGCGAATGCGTCGGCCAGGGCGTCGCCAACACCGCGACGGGTTTTCTCGGCGGCATGGCGGGCTGCGCGATGATCGGTCAGTCGATCATCAACGTGAAGTCGGGCGGGCGCGCGCGCCTCTCCTCCGCCGCGGCCGGAGTCATCCTGCTGTTCATGATCCTCGTCCTCGGCGACTTCGTGAAGATCATCCCGATGGCCGCACTGGTGGCGGTGATGATCATGGTCTCGATCGGCACCTTCTCCTGGAGTTCGCTCAGGAACCTGCGCAAGCATCCGGCGAGCTCTTCGGTGGTGATGCTGACGGTGGTGGCGCTGGTGGTGGCGACGCACAACCTCGCCTACGGCGTGATCGCGGGCGTCCTTCTCTCGGGGGTGTTCTTCGCCGCCAAGATCGCGCAGATCTTCCGGGTCAGGTCGGAGGTTTCGGCCGACGGCCGCAGCCGGCGCTACGTCGTGGAGGGGCAGCTGTTCTACGCCTCGACCGAGGACTTCCTCGCCGCCTTCGACTTCCGCGAGGCGCTGGACGAGGTGGTCATCGACGTGAGCCGCGCCCACATCTGGGACATCTCCAGCGTCGCCGCGGTCGATCAGGCGGTGCTGCGCTTCCGGCGCGAAGGCGCGAAGGTCGAGCTCGTCGGCATGAACGAGGCCTCGGAGACGATGGTCGACCGGCTCGCCGTCCACGACAAGCCGGGGGCGATGGACGCCCTCTCGCTGCACTGAGGAGGAACGGGATGGAGAGCATCGTCGCCTTCGTCGACGGCTCGACCTACGGCGCGAGCGTCTGCGACCACGCGGCCTGGGCGGCGGAGCGCCTTCGCGTCCCGGTGACGCTGGTGCACGCGCTCGGGCGCCCGGACGCCTCATCGGCGCCGGCGGACCTCTCGGGCAACCTGAAGCTCGGCGCGCGCCGGGCGCTGCTCGAGAAGCTCGCCGCCCACGACGCCGAGCGGGCGGCGCTGGCGCAGGAGCGCGGGCGCGCGCTGCTCGACGACGCCCGCGCGCGGATCATCGCCACGGCCGACGTGGAGGTGCGCACGCGCCTGCGTCTCGGCGACCCGGTGCAGGCGCTCGAGGAGATCGAGCGCGAGGCCGGCGTGCGCCTCATCGTGATCGGCAAGCGGGGCGAGGACGCGTCGCCGGCGATGGAGCATCTCGGCTCCAACCTCGACCGGCTGGTGCGCGCGGCGGATCGCCCGGCGCTGATCACCTCGCGCGCCTTCCGACCGGTCGGGCGCGTGCTGCTCGCCTTCGACGGCGGCGCGAGCGCGCGGCGCGCCGTCGAGCGCATCGCCGAGAGCCCGATGCTCCGCGGCGCCGCGGTCGACGTGCTGACCGCGGGCTCAGGCGCGGCGGAAGGCCTTGCGTCGGCGGCCGAGCGCCTGCGCGCGGCCGGCTTCGAGGCCGGCGAACGGCGCCTCGACGGACCGCCCGAGCCGGCGATCTCGACCGCCGTCCGCGACCTCGGCGCCGACATGCTTGTCCTCGGCAAGTCGGGGCATTCGCGCCTTCACCAACTCTTCGTCGGCTCGACCACGCTCGGCCTGATGCGATCCTGCCAGGTTCCGGTCCTGATCTTCCCCTGAGTCGCCGCGCCGGGGGCGCGCGATGCGTCGCGACCGCCCGGAGGGCGACGCCAGGCCGGCGCAGGTTCCTCGTGCGGGAGCGCGCGCACGCGCTCAAGGCCAAGGCGTCGTCGCGGGACGGTCCGCCTCCGAGGTTCCGCGGAAGGGCGGGTCGGACACGGGGATCCCGTCGTGGCGGATCGGCCGCCTGATCCGGGTCGCCGCCGCGGCCACGCCGCCCGCCGCGGCGGTCAGCGCAGTCTGAACCGCACCGGAAGCACGATCTCCATTCCTCCGACTCCCAGTTCGCGCGGGATCGGGGGCAAAGGCGAGGCGCGCCGGATCATCTCGAGGATCTCCGCATCGAGCACCGCATGCCCGGCGCTGCGCCGCAGTTCGAAGTCGAGGACGCGCCCATCCGCGGCGAACCGGACGCGCAGCAGGCCCTCTCCCTCCAGCCGACGGCGCACCGCGGCCCGCGGGTAGCGCTTGTGGCGCGCGATCCAGGCGCGAAGCGCGTCGACGTAGTCCGCCTTGGCCGCCGCCCCGGCCGCCCCGGCGCCGGACTCGCCGCCGTCTCCGCTCGAAGGCGGCCCCGCCGCGGCGGCGGCGCCGGCCGGGGCCGGCGCATCGGCGGGTCCGCCCGCGTCGCTCTCGCCTCGCGCCTCCGGCCGCTCGGCCTCCGGCACGACTGCCGGCCGCGTCCGCTCCGCACGCGCGGACGTCTCAGCGGGCGCGCTCGGACGCACTGACGGGGACGGCGCCCGGCCCGGCGCCTCTCCCTCGGCGGCGGGGCGCGCCGGATCCCGGGCCGGCCGCGCCTGCACCCGCTCCGCGGCCACGGCAGCCACGCGCCCGACCGCGGATGCCCCCTCCGGCGGCGCGGACGCCGCGGCCGCTTCCGGAGGCGCCGACGCCAAGGCAGCCTCCGGCGGCGCGGACGCCGCCGCGGCTTCGGGGGGCGGAGGCGCCGACGGCTCGGCAAGGTGCGACGACCCGGTCCCCGCCACCGCGTCCCCTGCGGCCGACGCCAAGCCGGCGACGCCGCCGGCCGAGGCCTCCGGCGCGCCGGCACGGATCGCCGGCGACGCCTTGAGCGCGTCGCGCGGCGCTTGCGCCACCGAAACCGATCCAAGTCGCGGCCGCGCCGAGGCGGCACGGCCCGTCGGCGCCTCCGCCGCGAGGGTCAGCGCCCCCCGCTTCACGACCGGAGCGACCTCGGTCGGCCCATCCTTCCAAGCCTCGCGCGGCGACCCCGCCGACGCCTCAGACGGCGCGTCCGAGGGCGCCACAGTCGACACGTCCATCGCCGCCTCAGGCGGCACGTCCATCGCCGCCTCAGGCTGCACGTCGGTCGCCGCCCCGGAGGGACCGCCGGCAATCCCGCCCAGGACGACCGTGGGGCCCGCGCCACCCCCTCCGCCGCCCGCCGCATCAGGCTCCGGCGGCGCCATCCCGGCGACGCCGAGATGCAGCAGCCCCGCCGCCGCCACGCCCAGCACCATATGGTCCGCCCGCAACGTCAACGGCGCGGCGCCGTCGTGACCAGCCGCGCCTCCCGCACGCCGGCGGCCGCCAGATCCGCGACCAGCGCGGCGAGCGCGACGCCCTCCGCCGCGCCGTCCGCCTTCACGCGCAATTCCGCCTCGGGCTCCGCCTCCAGCCGGGCGGCCACGGCCGTCAGCAACGCCTCCCGGCCCATCGCCTCTCCGTCGAGCGCCAGCCGCCCGTCCGCGGCCAGCAGCACCCGCATCGGCGCCGTCGCCGCCGGCCCCTCGGTCCCCGATTCCGGCGGCGTCACCTCGAACGGGTCGCCGCCGGAAAGCCGCCCGGCCACCATGAAGAACACCAGCAGCAGGAACACCACGTTGATCAGCGGCAGGACCGAGGCGTCCCCGTCCATCCCCCGCCGGGCCCGCCGAGAGCGCCCCGGCCTCACGGCGCCAGCGCCAGCCGCGCCACGCCGGCCCGTGCGGCGAGGTCGATCGCCGCCACGGTGCGCTGCACGTCGACGCCTTCGCCCGCGCGCAGGATCACCCGCGTCTCCGGCCGCTCGGCGAGCCGCGCCTCCAGCCGCGCCGCCAGCGCCTCCGGCGTCAGCGCCTCGCCCGAGAGGCGCAGCCCCTCCGCCCGCACCTCCAGCAGCATCGCCCCTTCCATGCCGCCGCCCCCGCCGCCGGCGGCCGACAGCGTCAGGCTGCGCTCGTCGAGGAACCGCGAGGCGAGCATGAAGAACACCAGAAGGATGAACACCACGTCGATCAGCGGCGTGAGGGCGATGGCGGCGCGCCGGCGCCGCCGTCCCTCACGCCCCGGCCGCACGGGGACGCCCGAGGTCATCGTCGGTCTCCGCCGCGGGCGCGGCGCCGGGCTCCAGCGGCTCGGCGAAGGCGGCGACCAGCACGTCGTCCACCGCCCGCTCGGCCCGCTCGATACGACGGTCGAACCAGTTGAAGGCGGCCACCGCCGGCATCGCCACCGCGAGGCCCACGGCCGTCGTCACCAGCGCCGCCCAGATCCCGCCCGAAAGCACCGCGGGATCGACCTGCGTCCCCGCCGCCTCCATCGCCGCAAAGGCGTCGATCATCCCGAGGACGGTGCCGAACAGCCCCAGCAGCGGCGCCAGCGCCGCCGTCACCTCCAGGGGCCGGAGCCAGCCGCGCAGCGCCTCCAGCTCGGCCTCCGCGGCGCGCCCGGCCTCCTCGCGCACCATCGCGGCGGGCAGGCCGCGCCGCCGCCCCTCCAGCACCCGCGCCAGCGCCCGCGCCGCGGGATCGGCCGAACCGGCGAGCCGCGCCGCGGCCTCGCCGCTCCGCCCCGCGCGCATCAGGCCCAGCCCCGCCCGCGCCGCACCGTCGCCGAGATCGGCGCGCGCGAACTGCCAGGCCTTCGCCAGCACGAGACCCAGCGCGAAGACCGAGAGCGCGATCAGCAGAGCCGCCACCGGCCCCCCCGCCTCGACCAGCGCGCCGAGGCGCTCCGTCCCGCGCGCGGCGATCGCGAAGATCGGGTCCATGCGACCCCCTCCCTCAGTTCGTCAGCGGCGCGGCGGCGCGCGAGGACGCCTCGATGCGAGCGAGGCAGTCGCCGCCCGCGCCCTCGCCGGTGCAGCTCAGCACGTCGTTCAGCAGCACCCGGCCGATCCCGTCGCAGGCCAGCCCGCCGATCATGAAGACCTTCACCGCCTCGCGCCCGGCGCGGAGCGGCCCCGCCTCCACCGCGAGGCGGCGCGCGATCACCCCGTCGGGATCGAACAGCACGATGTCAAGCTCCAGGCTCTCCAACGCGCCGCCTCGGTTGTCGAGCACCAG
>DATFKM010000427.1:0-2963 GCA_035268645.1 Paracoccaceae bacterium
CCCGGCCGAAGATCGCGGACTACCCCTTCACCACGCTGCACCCCAATCTCGGCGTCGCCGGGATCGACGAGACCGAACTGGTGATCGCCGACATCCCCGGCCTGATCGAGGGCGCGCACGAGGGCCGAGGAATCGGCGACCGCTTCCTCGGACACATCGAGCGCTGCGCGGTGCTGCTCCACCTCGTCGACGGCACGGCGGAGGACGTGGCCGCCGACTGGGCCACCGTCGACGCCGAGCTCGAGGCCTACGGCCACGGCCTCGCCGAGAAGCCGCGCGTCACCGGCCTCAACAAGGCCGACGCCCTCACGACCGAGGAGATCGAGGCGAAGCGCGCCGCGCTGGAGGCCGCCGGCGCGCGCCACGTCCTCGTCCTCTCCGGCGCGACCGGGCAGGGGACCGAGCGCGTGCTCCGCGCCCTCCGCCGCGAGGTGGACGCGCGGCGCGAGGCCGAGCGCGCCGCCGACGCGCCGGAGCCGAAGCCGTGGACGCCCTGAGGGCGCGCCTCACCGGCGCCGCGCGGATCGCGGTCAAGATCGGCTCCGCCCTGATCGTCGACCACGCGACCGGCGCGCCCCGCCGCGCCTGGCTCGAAGGCGTCGCGGCCGACCTCGCCGCCGCCCGCGACCGCGGGGCGGAGGTGATGGTGATCTCGTCCGGCTCCATCGCGCTCGGCCGCCGCGTCCTCGGCCTCGCCCCCGGCGCCCTCCCGCTCGACCAGGCGCAGGCCGCCGCCGCCGTCGGCCAGATCCGGCTCGCGGAGGCGTGGACGGCCGTGCTCGCGCCCCACGGCCTCACCGCCGCGCAGGTCCTGCTGACGCTCGAGGACACGCGCGACCGCCGCCGCTACCTCAACGGCCGCGCCACGCTGCGCACCCTCCTCTCGCTCGGCTGCGTGCCGGTGGTGAACGAGAACGACACCGTCGCCACCGACGAGATACGCTTCGGCGACAACGACCGCCTCGCCGCCCGCGTCGCGCTGATGGCGGGCGCGGACCTCCTCGTCCTCCTCTCGGACGTCGACGGCCTCTACACCGCCAATCCGCGCGAGGATCCCGCCGCCCGCCGCTTCGAGCTGGTGGAGCGCGTCACGCCCGAGATCGAGGCGATGGCCTCCGGCGTCGGCACCGAGGGCGCCAAGGGCGGCATGATCACCAAGCTGATGGCCGCCAAGACCGCGATGCGCGGCGGCTGCGCGATGGTGATCTGCAAGGGCGACCGGGATCGCCCGCTCTCCGCGCTCGCCGACGGCGCCCCCGCCACCTGGTTTCGGCCGGAGGCGTCGCCCCTCACCGCCCGCAAGCAGTGGATCGCCGGGATGAAGCCCCTCGGCCGGCTGATCGTCGACGCCGGCGCCGCCCGCGCCCTCCGCCAGGGCCGCTCGCTGCTCCCCGCTGGCCTGCGCGGCGTCGAGGGCGCGTTCCTCCGCGGCGACCCCGTCGCCATCGCGGGGCCCGAGGGCGCCGTGGGCGCCGCGCTCGCCGGCTACCCGGCGGACGAGGCGCGCGCCGTCGCCGGGCGCCAGAGCTCGGAGCTCGAAGCGATCCTCGGCCATCCCGGCCGCGCCGAGATCGCCCACGCCAACGACATCGTGATATGGGGGGCGGAGGGCGCGAGGGCCCCCGCCGCCGCCACCGCCGAGGAGACCCCGTGATGGACGGCCCCGCGCAGCAAGACGTCCCCGCCCTCATGGCCGAGATCGGCGCCGCCGCGCGCGAGGCCGCGGCCGAGCTCGCCTACGCCTCCGCCGAGGCGAAGCGCGACGCCCTTCTCGCCGCCGCCGACGCGGTGCACGACCGTCGCGGCCAGATCCTCGACGCCAACGCCGAGGACATGGCCGCCGCCGAGGGCAAGGGCCTGACCAAGGCGATGCTCGACCGGCTCGCCCTCGACCCGGACCGCCTCGCCGGCATCGCGGAGGGCCTGCGCAGCATCGCCGAACAGCCCGACCCCGTCGGCCGCACGCTCGAGACCTGGGAGCGCCCGAACGGCCTGAAGTTCCGCAAGGTCTCCACCCCCCTCGGCGTGATCGGCGTGATCTACGAGAGCCGCCCCAACGTCACCGCCGACGCCGGCGGCCTCTGCCTCAAGTCCGGCAACGCCGTGATCCTGCGCGGCGGGTCGGAGAGCTTCCATTCCTCCGGCGCGCTGCACGCGGCGCTGGTGGACGGCCTCCGCGCCGCCAGCCTCCCCGCCGCCGCGATCCAGCGTGTCCCCACCACGGACCGCGCCGCCGTCGGCGCCATGCTGGCGATGCCCGAGCACATCGACGTGCTCGTCCCCCGCGGCGGCAAGTCCCTCGTCGGCCGCGTTCAGGCGGAGGCGCGCGTCCCGGTGTTCGCGCATCTCGAGGGCATCTGCCACGTCTACGTCGACGCCGCCGCGGACGCCGACAAGGCCCGCCGCGTCGTCCTCAACGCCAAGACCCGCCGCACCGGCATCTGCGGCGCCGCCGAGTGCCTGCTGATCCACGAGGACGTCGCCGACACCCTCGGCCGCGACCTCGTGACGGATCTGCTGGAGGCCGGCGTCGAGCTCCGCGGCGACGCCGCCGCGCAGGCGCTCGACCCCCGCGTGACCGCCGCGACGGCGGAGGACTGGGGACGCGAGTTCCTCGACATGATCCTCGCCGTGCGCGTCGTCCCCTCGATCGACGAGGCCGTCGCCCATGTCCGCCGCCACGGCTCCGGCCACACCGAGGCGATCCTGACCGAGGACGACGCGGCGGCCGAACGCTTCTTCGCCCGGCTCGACAGCGCGATCCTGCTGCGCAACGCCTCGACCCAGTTCGCCGACGGCGGCGAATTCGGCTTCGGCGCGGAGATCGGCATCGCCACCGGCAAGATGCACGCCCGTGGCCCGGTCGGCGCGCAGCACCTGACCAGCTTCAAGTATCTCGTGGAAGGCGACGGGACGATCCGTCCCTGAACGGCGGGCGGGGCAGGGGGGCGCTCAGCGCCCCC
>DATFKM010000428.1:0-2569 GCA_035268645.1 Paracoccaceae bacterium
TGTGCCCTCGGGGTGGGTCTCCGCGAAGACCTCCCAGGGGTTGCGCATGGTCTGCTTGAGGCCGAGCGAGACGCGGCGCTTGGCACTGTCGATCTCGAGCACCATCACCTCGACCTCCTGGGAGGTGGAGACGATCTTGCCGGGGTGCACGTTCTTCTTGGTCCAGCTCATCTCGGAGACGTGGACCAGACCCTCGACGCCCGGCTCCAGCTCCACGAAGGCGCCGTAGTCGGTGATGTTGGTGACGCGGCCCATCAGCTTCATGCCGGCGGGGTACTTGGCCTCGACGCCCTCCCACGGATCGGCCTGAAGCTGCTTCATGCCGAGCGAGATGCGGTGCGTCTCCTTGTTGATCTTGACGACCTGGACCTTCACCGTTTCGCCGATGTTGACGATCTCGGAGGGGTGGTTGACGCGCCGCCAGGCCATGTCGGTGACGTGCAGCAGGCCGTCGACGCCGCCGAGGTCCACGAAGGCGCCGTAGTCGGTGATGTTCTTCACCACGCCGTCGACGACTTCGCCTTCCTTGAGGCGCGCGACCACCTCGGCCCGCTGCTCGGCGCGGCTCTCCTCGAGCACGGCGCGGCGCGAGACGACGATGTTGCCGCGGCGGCGGTCCATCTTGAGGATCTGGAAGGGCTGCGGCACGCCCAGCAGGGGCGTGATGTCGCGCACCGGGCGGACGTCGACCTGGGAGCCGGGCAGGAACGCCACGGCGCCGCCGAGATCCACGGTGAAGCCGCCCTTGACCCGGCCGAAGATCTGACCCTCGACGCGGGCCTCCTTCTCCTCGGCCGCCTTCTCGAGGCGGTCCCAGGCCTCCTCGCGGCGGGCCTTGTCGCGGCTGAGGACGGCCTCGCCGCGCGCGTTCTCGACACGGTCGAGGAACACCTCGACCTCGTCGCCGGGCGAGAGATCCGCGTCCTCTCCGGCCTTGGAGAATTCCTTGAGGTCGACTCGGCCTTCCATCTTGAAGCCGATG
Source organism: Paracoccaceae bacterium (assembly GCA_035268645.1). Taxonomy (GTDB): domain Bacteria; phylum Pseudomonadota; class Alphaproteobacteria; order Rhodobacterales; family Rhodobacteraceae; genus Albimonas. Next base: position 983 of record DATFKM010000428.1, read on the forward strand.
TCGACGACGGCCTGGCCGTTCTCGACCGCGAGCACCTTGCCGCGGACGACGCTGCCCTCTTCGGGCGTCTTGAGCTCGAAGCTCTCGTCGAGGAGCTGTTCGAACTCCTCCATGGTGGCGGTTGCCATAAAGTCGCGTCTCCGTTTCGTTTCGTCTATTCGGGCCGGCCGGTTGGCTCCGGCGGTCTTGTGCGGGTCGAAGCGGGGGTCTTGGGAACGCGCGGAGGCCCGGGCGCGGAGCCCCGAGCCTGCTCGATCAGCCTTCGCGTTTCTCGGCTATCAGATCCGCCGCTTCGGCGATGGCGCGGTCTATAGTCAATTCCGTGGTGTCGAGCAAGAGGGCGTCCGGCGCGGGGCGCATCGGCGCGTCGGCGCGCCCGGCGTCGCGCGCGTCGCGGCGGCGGAGGTCGGCCAGCACCGCCTCGAGCGTGACGCCGGTATGGGCGAGCTCGGCGTGGCGGCGCCGGGCGCGGGTCTCGTCGGAGGCGGTGACGAAGAGCTTCACGTCGGCCTCCGGGCAGACCACGGTGCCGATGTCGCGCCCGTCGAGCACCGCGCCCCCCTCGCGTCGCGCGAAGTCGCGCTGAAAGGCGAGCAGGGCGGCGCGCACCTCCGGGATCGCGGCGACCTGGGAGGCGGCCTCTCCGGCCTCGCCGGTGCGCAGGTCCGGGGCCTCGAGGTCCTCGGGCGCCAGCGCCTCGGCCGCGGCGATGGCGGCATCGGGCGGGATCGGATCGCCCGCGGCGGCGCGGGCCTTCACGCCGACGGCGCGGTAGAGGAGCCCCGTGTCGAGATGCGCGAGGCCGAAGCGCTCCGCCAGCGCGCGGGCGAGCGTGCCCTTGCCCGCCGCCGCCGGCCCGTCGATGGCCACGGTGAAGCGCGTCTCCGCCACGCCGCTCAGGCCGCCGCGCCGTCCGCGAAACGCGCGCCGAGGCGGGTCATCAGCGGCCGGAAGGCGGGAAAGCTGGTCGCGATGGGCGCCGCGTCGTCCACCGTGATCGGCCGGCGGGAGGCGAGGCCGGCGACCAGGAAGCTCATGGCGATGCGGTGGTCGAGCCGCGCCGCCACCGTCGCGCCGCCGTGCAGGCCCTTCGGGCCGAGGCCGTGGATGGCGAGCGAATCCTCGGTCTCCTCGACGCGCGCGCCGCAGGCCTCGAGCCCGCGCGCCATGGCGTCGATGCGGTCCGATTCCTTCACGCGCAGCTCCGCCACCCCGCGCATCACCGTCGTCCCCTCGGCATAGGCGGCGAGGACGGCGAGGATCGGGTATTCGTCGATCATGCTCGGCGCGCGGGCGGGCGGCACCTCGATCCCGCGGAGCGTCGAGAAGCGGGCCACGAGATCGGCCGTCGGCTCCCCGCCCTCTTCGCGCGGGTTCTCGAGCGCGAGGTCGGCGCCCATCTCGCGCAGCGTGTCGATCAGCCCGGCGCGGGTGGGGTTCAGGCCGATGCCGGGCAGGCGGACCTCCGAGCCCTCGACGATCAGCGCCGCGGCGAGGGGGAAGGCGGCGGAGGAGGGGTCGCGCGGCACGGCGAGGCGCTGCGGGCTCAGCTCCGGCTCGCCGTGGAGGCGGATCAGGCGCCCCGCC
>DATFKM010000429.1:0-9988 GCA_035268645.1 Paracoccaceae bacterium
GGCCGCAGCCTCGCCGTCACGCCGCCGGCGGGATTCTGCATCGATGGCGAGGCGGTCCGCCCGGAGGCTCGCACCGCCTTCGTCCTGATCGAGGACTGCGCGCTGATCGGCGACGCCGCCTCGGTGTTCGACGGCAACGCCGCCGCCGACATTCCGATCCCCCGCCCCGCCGTGATCAACGGCCTCGTCACCCTCTCCGTCGGGGACGCGCCGCTGTTCGCGGCGCCGGGCGGGCGCGAGGCGGCCTTCGACGGGCTCGAGGCGTTCCTGCGCTCCGACGACGGCCGCGTCACGGCGGGCATGGGCGGCGGATCGGAGGACATCCGCATCCTCGAGACGCGGCGCACGCCCGACACGCTCTACGTGCTGGTCGAGGACCGGGGCGAGCGGGTTCTTCCCGTCCTCGGCGACCGATTCTGGCGCGGATTCACCGAAGTGAAGGAAAGGGCGGTCATAGCCTCCCTCGGCGTGTTCGACGCGAGCACGCTGCGCGACGAGCAGAAGCTGGCCCACCTCGCCCGCGTCGTCGCCGCGCTGCGAGAGGGCAACGGGGATGCGGTGACGCCGGAGGAACGCCGCCTCGCCGAGGATGCGCCGGCCCCGCGCGCCGTCGCCGCGCGGGGCGTCGCCTCGGCCTCGCCGGCGCCGCGCCGCCCGGCGGCGGCGGAGGCCCCCGCCGTGGCGGTGGTCGCGGCCGGACCGATCCCGCCGTCCCGGCGCGGCGCGGCGGCGCCCCTCGCCCGGGCGCCGTCGACGAGCGACTCGGCCCTCGCGCCGCGGAACACGCCTCGTCCCCCGCCGCGCGTCTGAAGGGGCGGACCGCGCCGACGCACGTCCGACGTCGGCGGCACGGGTGCGGCACGTCGTCGGCACGATGTCGGTACGGATGTCCGACAGTTGCGGCACGGTCGGCACATCGGGGGCCGACACAGGCACGACGCGGGCGGCGCCCCGGGCCGACCCTTGCGGCACGCAGGCCGGACGCTTGCGGGACCGTCCCGGCCCCGCGCGCCGTTGACGGGGCCGCCGCGCCGGGCGAATTTGTCCGGACAACAGCGAAGATCGGAGACCGAGATGAGCCGAGACGCCTTGGGCTGGCGCTGCAAGTTCGCCGTGGTCGCACCGTCGACCAACACCATCGTGCAGCCGGACATGGAGAAGTTCCGCGTCCCCGGCGTGACGAACCACTTCGGCCGCATCTACGTCCCCAACATGAAGGTCAGGAACGACGACGATTTCATCGCCTTGGTCGAGGCCATCGGCTCGACGCTTCGGGACGCCGTCGACCGCTGCAAGACCTGCGAGCCGGATTATCTCATCATGGGCATGTCCGCCCTGATGTTCTGGGACGGCCGCGACGCCTCCGAAAAACGGATGCAGGAGCTCTCGGACTATTGCGGCCTCGGCGTCTCGGCCGGATCCTTCGCCTGCGAGTCCGCCTTGAACCTCACCGGCGCCAGGAAGATCGCGGTCATCTCCCCTTACATGCCGATCTCCGACAAGAACGTGACTCTGTTCTTCGAAGATTGCGGTTTCGAGGTGGTGCGCTTCCGCGGCCTGAAGTGCCCGTCCCCCGTCGCCATCGCACAGGTCCAGCCGGAAGAGCTGCGCAAGCACATCGCCGAAATGGATGGCGACGACGTGGACGCCTTCGTGCAGGTCGGCACCAACCTGTCCATGACCGATCTTTGCCTCGATCTCGAAAAGGAATACGGCAAGCCCTTCATCGCCATCAATACGGCGACCTACTGGCAAGCCCTGCGTGCCATGAACATCGATGACCGATTCCCCGGTCACGGCTTCCTCTTCGAGAAGCATTGATGTCGTCCCCCGTCGCCATCGTCACCGGCGCCGGTCGAGGCATCGGCCGTGAATTCGCCCGGCTGCTGTCCGGCGCCGGATGGCGACTGACGATCACCGCCGCCCGCAGCCGCGAAGAGCTGGAGGCGACCGCCAGCGCCCTGCCGGGCGAAGCTCTCCCGCTCGTCGCCGACGCCGGAGACCCCGTCGACGCCGAGCGGACGGTCGCGGAGACCCTCGCCCGCTTCGGCCGCCTCGACGCCTTGGTCAACAACGCCGGCCGCGGCCCGCGGGAATGGTCCGAGACGTTCAACCGGACCCCCGAGAGGTTCTGGGAGATCCCGCCCGACGCCTGGCGCGAGATCGTCCGCTCCAACGTCGACGGCCCGTTCCTGATGGCGCGCTTTGCCGCGCCCGCCATGATCGCGGCCGGGCGCGGCCGGATCGTCAACGTCTCCACCAGCCGGATCACCATGGTCCGCAAGGGTTATTCGCCCTACGGCCCGACCAAGGCGGCGCTCGACGCGATGACCCGCGTCTTCGCGCAGGACCTCGAGGGAACCGGCGTCACCGTCAACGCCCTTCTGCCTGGCGGCGCCACCGACACGCCCTTCATCCCCGGCGAGCGGGGCCGCACCGGCGCCGACGGCAAGCTGCTGCCCGTCTCCGTGATGAACGAGGCCCTGCTCTGGCTGCTCTCCGAGGCGTCGGACGGCGTCACCGCGGCCCGCCTCGTCGGCGCCCGCTGGGACCCGGCGGATCCCGCCGCCTGCCGCGAGGACACGGGCGAGCCGCCCCTGATCCTCTGAGTCTACTCCCCCGGCGCCACGGCCCGCCCGCGCCGGGACATCGCCCAGACCGCGGCCCCCGCCACGAGGCCGACGAGGTTCAGCGCCACCCCGCCCTCGACCATCGCCGGCGGCACCAGCACCGCGATCCCGGCCACGACGGCGACCGCCCGCAGCCCGGCGCCGATCGGCCCGGCGAGCCAGCCGACGATCCCGGCCGTCGCCAGCCAGACGCCGATCAGCGCGGTCGCCACCGCCGCCGCCGTGTTCGCCGGCCCCGACATCAGCAGAAGCGCCGGCGAGCCCGCGAAGAGGAACGGCACGACATAGGCCGGCCAGGCGATGCGCACCGCCTCCCAGCCCGTGCGCATCGCCGGGGCGCCCGCCATGTTGGCCGCCACGAAGGCGGCGATGGCGACGGGCGGCGTGATCATCGAGAGCATGCCGAAGTAGAGCACGAAGAGATGCGCCGCCATCGGCTCCAGCCCGAGTTGCACGAGCGGCGGCGCCGCCAGCGTCGAGAGCAGCAGATACACCCCCACCGTCGGCAGCCCCATGCCGAGCAGGATGCACACCCCCGCCGTGACCGCGAGCAGCAGGATCAGCGAGGCCTCGCCGAGCTGGATCAGGAAGAACGAAAGCCCGAAGGAGAGGCCCGACCGCGCGAAGAGCCCGATGATCATGCCCGCCACGGCGCAGATCAGCACGATCTCCACCCCCGCCCGTCCGGCGCGGGAGAGGGCCGAGACCAGCGTGCGCCAGTCGATCCGCCCCCCCTCGTAGGTCCGGTGCAGCGAGAGCAGGAAAAGCGTCAATACCGCCCAGAGCGCCGCCGTCTCGGGGCGGAGGTTGAACGCGAAGAGCCCGGTCAGCAGCACGACGAAGGGCGCCACGACGAACCAGCCGCGCGCCAGAACGCCCAACGCCCGCGGGATCATGTGCTCGGGCACCCGCGCGATGCCCCGCCGCGCCGCCTCGAGATCGGCGAACAGCAGCAGCGAGACGTAGTAGAGCAGCGACGGGATCAGCGCCGCCAGCATGACCTCGCCGTAGGGGACCTGCAGGTTCTCGGCCAGCAGGAACGCGGCCGCGCCCATGATCGGCGGCATCAGCTGCCCGCCGGTCGACGCCGCCGCCTCGATCGCGCCAGCGGTGTGCGCCTTGTAGCCGCCGCGCTTCATCAGCGGGATCGTGATCGCCCCGGTCGAGGCGACGTTGGAGACGGCCGAGCCCGAGACCGAGCCGAAGAAGGCCGAGCCGACGATCGCGATCTTGCCCGCGCCTCCGCGCGAGCGGCCCATCAGCGCCATCGAGATGTCAGAGAAGAAGCTCGACCCGCCCGTCGCGATCAGCAGCTGCGCGAGGATCAGGAACGGGAACACCACGGCGACGGCGATGTAGAGCGCCGCGCCCGCCATCCCCGCGCTGTCCAGCACGAGGAACGTCGCCAGGCGCTCCGGCCCGATCGGGCGGTTCTGCATCACCCCCGGGAACTGATCGGCGAACACCGCGTAGAGGCAGATCGCGGCGAGGATCGCCAGCAGGCTCCAGCCCATCGCGCGCCGCACGCCCTCCACCAGCAGCGGCAGGCCGACGAGGCTGAAGGCCAGCGCCTCCTCCGGATGATAGAAGATCTCCTGGCTGATCACCGGAAACCGCGCCGCCAGCGCCGCGCCCCAGATCAGCGAGATCGCGGCGAGCGCGACGTCGAGCGGGCCCGGACGGCCGCCGGCCTCGCGGTTCGGACGCCGCCCGATGAAGGTCATCGCCAGCGAGACCGCCAGCACGCCGACCAGCAGCTGTTCCGAATAGAACTGCACGCCGAGCCAGAGCGGCAGCGAGGACGACCATACCGCCGCGGCCACCGCCGAGGCGAAGCCGAGCGCCGCCACCACGCGGCCCCAGCGGCCGGGCGGCAGCCCGGCGTCGCGCGCCTCCTCCGTCTCGCTCATCGCGCGTCCTCGCGGCCTCGTGGCGTGCGCCCCGCAGCGGAGCCAGGCCCGGCGCCGGCGCCGGGGACCGCCCCGGCGCCGGCGATCGACGGTACGAAGGTCACTCGGACCAGACGCCCATCTCCTGATAGAAGCGGATCGCGCCCGGGTGGTAGTCGACGCTCTGGGCCTTCCCCATCGTCTCCTTCTCGAACATCCGCCAGATCGGCGAGGAGTCGCGCAGGAACGCCTCCTGCTCCCACATCGCCTTGACGGCGTCGTATACCGTCTGCTCGGGCGTGTCGGCGCTGGCGAAGAAGGTGTAGTCGTAGGCGTTGACGATCACCGGCTCGTCGATGCCCGGGATGCCGCTCTCGGGCGTCACCTCCATCGGATAGGTCCCCGGCAGCCAGGGCTGCATTCGGGCGTAGGCCTCGTCCGAGGGATCGAGCGAGAGATAGCGGATCCCGCCCAGCGTCGCGTCGAACTCCCGCGCGTTGGCGGCGCCGACCACCACGATCGTCACGTCGGTCGAGCCCTCGGCGAAGCTGTTCCACATGCGCGGGAAGTTCGGCACCGGAACGCCGGTCACGTCGTCCTTGGTCATGCCGGCGTTGGCGAGATAGGCGCGCGTGACGTAGTCGCCGAGCGCGCCGTCCGGAAACTCCGGCGCGCGCCGGCCCTCGAGGTCCGAGATCGTCTCGATCCCGCTGTCCTCGCGCACGACGTAGCTGTTCTGGAACGGCATCAGCGTCGCGACCATGCGCAGGTTCTGATGCGGTCGCCCGGCGGACATGCCCTCGCCCGCCACCGCGAAGTCGAGCTGCACCATGTTGGCGACGCCGAAGTCGAGCTCGCCGGCGTTGACCAGCGGGATGTAGTCGGCGGTGTTCGCCAGCTCCTGCGGGCGGGCCGACAGCGGGGAGCCCTCGGAGACCGCGGCGGCGATGGCGCGGCCGATCTGGCTGGTGCCGCCGCGCTGGGTGGAGCCGATGGCGACCACCTGCGCCGATGCGGCGGCGGCCCCGAGCGCGAGCGCGGCGGCCGTGACGGCGGCCGCGAGGCCGGTGCGGGTGCGGATCATCTGTCGTCTCCCTGTGGTCCGGACCGCCGGCGGGCGGTCCTCCCTCGATGGCGCCGGCCCGCCCCGCTCCGGGGGCCGCCGAACCGGCCGGGAGCGGTTTGACCTCCGGCACGGCCGGCTTATGCTGCCGACGAAAGCTGTCCGGACAAATTATCGCCCTCGGCCGCCGGGGCAAGGCGCCGCAGGGCGGAAACCCGCCGACGGCCGCGAAGAAGGGACCGAACCAGATGAGCCGACCGCCCGAACAAGCCCCCGAGCAAGCCACCGTCCTTGTCGCCGGCGCCGGACCCGCGGGGCTGATCGCGGCGCTGATCCTCGCCCGCGCCGGGGTCCGCGTGCGGGTCTTCGAGGCGGCGGAGGCGCTGCCGACGGATCTCCGCGCCTCCACCTTCCATCCCCCGACGCTCGACATGCTGGACCGGCTCGGCCTCGCCGACGCGCTCGTCGCGGAAGGGCTGAAGGCCCCGGCCTATCAGTTCCGCGACCGGCGCACGGGCGAGGTCGCGACCTTCGACATGGCCTGCCTCGCCGGCGTCACTTCCTTCCCCTTCCGCCTGCAGTGCGAGCAGTTCAAGCTGACCCGCCACGCCGCGGCGGCGCTGGCTGCGGAGCCGCTGGCGGAGCTGAACTTCGGCCATGCCGCCAAGGGCGTCCGGCAGGACGCCGATTCGGTGACGCTGGAGCTCGCCGGCCCCGACGGGGCGATCGAGGCGACGGGCGACTATCTGATCGGCGCCGACGGCGCCTCCTCGGTCGTCCGCCAGGCGCTCGGCATCGCCTTCGAGGGCTTCACCTATCCCGAGCAGTGGGTGGTCGCCTCCACCCCCGTCGACTTCGCCGCGCTGCTGCCGGACCTCGCCCCGGTCTCCTACACCGCCGATCCCGACGAATGGTTCGTGCTGCTGCGCACCGTCGACCTCTGGCGCGTGCTGATCCCGGTGCCCGATGACGCCGACCGCGAGGTCACGCTCTCCGACGCCTTCCTGCAGGAGAAGCTGCAGGGCATCGCCCCGCGGGACGAGCCCTACCCCATCGTCCACCGCACCATCTATCGCGTGCATCAGCGCGTGGCGGACACCTATCGCGTCGGCCGCGCCGCCATCGCCGGCGACGCCGCGCACATCAACAACCCGCTCGGCGGCATGGGCATGAACGGCGGCATCCACGACGCCGTGAACCTCGCCGGCAAGCTCGTCGCGATCCTGAAGGAAGGGGCCGACGCCGAGGCGCTGCTCGAGCACTACTCCACCCAGCGCAAGGCGATCGCGGAGGAATACGTTCTCGCCCACACCCACCAGAACAAGCAGGCCATCGCCGAGACGGATCCCGCGAAGCGCGCCGCGACGCTGGCCCGCATGAAGGAGATCGCGGCGACGCCGGACCTCCTTCTCGCGCATGTCCGCAAGGGCGCGATGCTCGACGCGGTGGCGAAGTCGATGGCGGTGATCCCCGAACCCGCCTGAGCGGGCGGGACGTCAGGAGACCGTGGCGAGCAGCGAGGCGTTGCCGCCGGCGGCCGTGGTGTCGATGCAGAGATGCCGCTCGATCCAATGGCGCTCCGGCGTCAGCAGTTCCGTCTCCAGCGTCAGGATCGGCCCGTCGCGCGCGGCGAGCGCCTCGCCCATCGCCCGGGCGGTGGCGTCGGCAGACGCGGCGGCGACCAGCCCGAAACCGGAGAGGGTGCGCAGCGCCTCGGGCGCGGGGGCGCCCTCCACCGCCGCGACCGGGGCCCCGGCCTCGGCCAGCGAGGCCGCCGCGGCCTCCGCTCCCGGCGCCGCGATCACCGCGCCGCAGCCCGCCGCGAGGGCCTGCACCGCCTGCGCCGTCGCCGCCTCCGCTCCCGGACCGAGGCAGAGCGCGACGCCCCGCGGCGCCCGGCTCAGGCGGTTGCTCTCCCCGGTCGGCCCCGGCAGCGAGACCGGCCCCGGCTCCACCGCCGCGGCGGCGAGATGGGCGGCCCGCACCGCGGCCGGCGCCGCGCGCAGCGCCCGGCGCAGCACCGCGATCCGGTCCGGCCGCGCCGCCCAGTTGCGCGCGTCGAGCCCGTCGATCGCCGTCTGCACGGCCGCCTCCGGCGCGGGCGCTCCCCAATCCCCCTCCACCTCGGCCGCGGGCGCGCGCAGGAATCGGCGCACGTAGAACGGCCCGCCGGCCTTCGGACCCGTGCCGCTCAGCCCCTCGCCGCCGAAGGGTTGGGAGCCGACCACGGCGCCGATCTGGTTGCGGTTCACGTAGACGTTGCCGACGCGAAGCCGCTCCCAGACCTGCTGCACGCGGTCGTCGATGCGCGAATGCAGGCCGAAGGTCAGCCCGTAGCCGGCGGCGTTGACGGCGTCGACCACGGCGTCGAGCTCGCTCGCGCGCCAGGTGGCGACGTGCAGCACCGGGCCGAAGATCTCCCGCTCCATCGCCTCGATGCCGGGAACTTCGACGACGGCGGGGCCGACGAAGCGGCCGCCGGGTGACGGCAGGCGCTTCAACACGTGCCGGCCGGCGGCCTCGACATGCGCGTCGATCTCCGTCTTCGCGGCGTCGTCGATCACCGGGCCGACATCGGTCGAGAGCCGCCACGGATCGCCGAGCTGCAGCGCGTCCATCGCGCCGAAGAGCATCTCGAGCAGGCGCCCGCGCGCCTCCTCCTGCACGTAGAGGATGCGCAACGCCGAGCAGCGCTGGCCGGCGGACTGGAACGCGCTGATCACGATGTCGCGCACCGCCTGTTCGGTGAGGGCGGTGGAGTCGACGACCATGGCGTTGAGCCCGCCGGTCTCCGCGATCAGCACCGCCTCCGGCCCCGCGCCGGCGGCGAGGGCGCGGTGGATGGCGCGGGCCGTGTCGGTGCCGCCGGTGAAGCAGACGCCGGCGATGCGGGGATCGCCGGTGAGGGCGGCGCCGACGGTCGGGCCGTCGCCGGGAACGAACTGCAGGGCGCCGGCATCCACGCCCGCCTCGTGCAGAAGCGCCACGGCGCGCGCGGCGATCAGCGGCGTCTGCTCGGCCGGCTTGGCGACCACCGCGTTGCCGGCGGCGAGCGCCGCGGCGACCTGGCCGGTGAAGATGGCGAGGGGGAAGTTCCAGGGGCTGATGCAGACGAAGACGCCGCGCGGCTCGCCCGCCCCCTCGGCCGCGAGCCGCTCGGCCTCGCCGGCGTAGTAGCGCAGGAAGTCCACCGCCTCGCGGACCTCGGCCACCGCGTCCTGCAGCGTCTTGCCCGCCTCCCGCGCGCAGAGGGCGCAGAGCTCCGGCAGCGCGGCCTCGTAGCGGTCGGCGGCGCGGCGGAGCGCCCCTGCGCGCTCGGCGACCGGCCGCGCGGCCCAGCCCGGCGCGGCGGCGAGGGCGCCGTCGACGGCGGCGTGCGCCTCGGTCTCGTCGGCGTCCACGACCTCGCCGACGACCCGGTCGGGATCCGCGGGCTCGTGCACGGGTCGGGCGGCGCCGGCGGGGGCGTCCAGCGCGCTGACGATCGGCCGCCCGGACCAGGCGCGCGCCTTGAAGCCCTCCCGCGCGGCGAGCAGCGGCAGGACCGAGGCGGGCTCCTGCGGGCGCACGCCGACGGCGGCGGGCCGCTCCGCCCCCCATAGCCCGCGCGGCGGACGGATCGCGGGGTTGGCGGCGTCCTCGGGCGACGCAAGCGCGGCGAAGGGGTCGGCCGCGATCCGCTCGGGCGGAATATCTTCGTCCACGATCTGGTTGACGAAGGAGCTGTTCGCCCCGTTCTCCAGCAGCCGGCGCACGAGATAGGCCAGCAGGTCGCGATGCGCGCCGACGGGGGCGTAGATGCGGCAGCGGGCGCCTTCGCCCTCCCTCACCAGGTCGTGCAGGCTTTCGCCCATGCCGTGCAGGCGCTGGAACTCGAAGCCGTCGCGATCGGCGCCCGCCATCTCCAAAACCCCGGCGCAGGACTGGGCGTTATGGGTCGCGAACTGCGGGTAGAGGCGCTCGCGACGATCCAGCAGCATCTTCGCGCAGGCGAGCCAGTTGGCGTCGGTGGTGGCCTTGCGGGTGAAGACGGGGAAGTCCTCGGCGCCGAGCTCCTGCGCGAGCTTGATCTCGGTGTCCCAGTAGGCGCCCTTCACGAGGCGCACCATGATGCGCCGGCCGAGGCGGGCGGCGAGGGCGTCGAGCCATTCGATCACCGCCCCGGCGCGCTTGCCGTAGGCCTGCACGACGACGCCGAAGCCGTCCCAGCCGTCGAGCTCGGGGTCGTCCAGCAGCGCCTCGATCACGTCGAGGGAGAGGTCGAGCCGGTCCTGCTCCTCCGCGTCGATATTGAATCCGATATTCGCCTTCGCCGCCATGCGCGCAAGCTCGCGGGCGCGGGGCAGCAGAACCTCCATCACAGTGGCGCGATGCGTCCACTCGTAGCGCGGATGCAGCGCCGAGAG
>DATFKM010000430.1:0-4188 GCA_035268645.1 Paracoccaceae bacterium
GTGTGGACGGCCTGCTGCGCGACAGGACCCGGCCGCCCGGGAAGGCGCCGGTCCCGGACGACCAGGCGGCGAGGGTCGTCGAGATGACGCCGACCCGCCGCCGCACGAGGCGACGCACTGGACGGGACGCGCCATGGCGAAAGCCGCCGGCCTCGTCGTCTCGACGGTGCAGCGGATCTGGAAGGCGCACGGGCTCGCTCCTCACCGCTGGCGGCGCTTCAAGCTCTCCAACGATCCCGCCTTCGCCGAGAAGCTCCACGCCGTCGTCGGGCTCTATGTCGCGCCGCCCGCCCACGCGGTCGTGCTGAGCGTCGACGAGAAGTCCCAGATCCAGGCGCTCGACCGCACGCAGCCGGGTCTGCCGCTCAAGAAGGGCCGCGGGGCCACCATGACCCACGACTACAAGCGCCACGGCACCACCACGCTCTTCGCCGCCCTGAACGTCCTCACCGGCGAGGTCTTCGGGCGAAACATGCAGCGCCACCGGCACCAGGAGTTCATCCGCTTCCTGAATGCGCTCGAGCGCGAGATCCCAGCCGGGAAGGTCGTGCACGTGATCCTCGACAACTACGCCGCCCACAAGCACGCCAAGGTCCGCGCCTGGCTCGATCGACACCCGCGATGGACCTTCCACTTCACGCCGACCTCGAGCTCCTGGCTGAACGCCGTGGAGGGCTTTTTCGCCAAGCTCTCCCGGCGACGCCTGAGGCACGGCGTCTTCTGTTCCGTCGTCGAGCTGCAGGCCGCCATCAACCGCTTCGTCGTCGAGCGCAACGAGAGCCCGAAGCCCTTCATCTGGCGCGCCGAGCCCGACGCCATCATCGCCGCCCGTTCCCGAGGGTTCCAAGCGTTGGAGTCAGTCCGCTGGCATCGCCGAGAAAGGGATCGCGCCGGTCGCGGCCATGGCGCGCGCGACGTCGACCGAGCCCGAGAACAGCGTCGCGCCGGCGATGATCGCGACCAGCGCGCCCAGACCGATTTGCGTCCGACGGGCGGGTTCAGGTCTCCGCGCGTCGTCATCATCGAGAGCACGAAGGTCGCGCTGTCGGCCGAGGTGACGAGGAACACGAAGCTCGGCGCGAGGGCGGCGAGACCGAGCGCCTCCGGCAGCGGGAGGTATTCGAAGAAGGCGAAGAGGGCGACGGCGACGTCCTCGGCCACCAGCTCCGAGAGGCCGTCGGGCCCCTCGAGTTCGATCTAGTACGCCGTGCCGCCGAAGGCCGACGATCGGAGGATCGAGAGCAGCGTCGGCGCGAGGATCACACCGCGGCGGAATTCCCGGATCGTGCGCCCGGGGGGATTCGGGCGATGAAGACTCCGACGAACCGCCCCCAGGCGAGCCACCAGATCAGGTAGGTGAGGGACCAGCCCGCGGACCGTCCCGTGAGCCCTTCGCCCGGCATGATCGGCGGCGCCCCCGCCGCCGATCATGCCGGGCGGCGATTCGAAATGGCTCGACTGTTCGGCCACGCCCCAGAAAAGCAGGCCCGCGCCCATGCCGCCGGCGAAGAGCATGGCGAGCCGGGACAGGCGCGAGAACTTCGGCCGCTCGTCGTCGCGGCCGAGGCGGACGTCACCGCAAGGACCGAGGGCTGGCCAGCCGGAGAGCGCGACCAAACCGGTGCCGAGCAGCAGCCATCACCAGCTCGCCCCGGCGAGGGCGTAGCCGGTGACGCCGAAGGCGGCGTCGGTCATCGCTTCGGGGTTCGCACCCCCCGTGCGCCCACCGGCAGGCAACCCGCGAGGGCGAGGGCGAAGACCCGGTCGATCCGCATGAGCCGTCCGTTCCTGCGCGCGCCGCCGGCCGGGTGTTCCGGGGCCGGACGGCGCGAGCCTGCGCCGACGCATGCGCGGCGGTCGTTCCGATGCTGGGGGGCCGCTTCGGCGCGCACGCGGCCTTCCGTCCGAGGCGGAGCCGGAGATATCCCGCAAGATCCGTCGCCCGTTCCCGCATGTCGTTTCGCCACCGGAGCGGCGTCTCGAAGAAGAGGTGCTCGCCTCGAGCGAGTAACGATGGCGACGAACGGCCTTCGACGCTTCTCGGCGCACGTTCCGAATCGTTCGCGCCTGGGGCATGATCCCCGCGAGGGCGGCTGGTTCGTCGCGCCTTTCCGCGGATTCGACCCGGTGACGGTCCCCCGTCGCGGGGCGCATGTCGGGAAGGCGGGACGCGATCTCGCGCCGCGCCGTGGACAGGGGCCGGAGCATGACGAGCGAACTCGCGGATTGGCTCAAGGCGCTGCGGCTTGAGCGGTATCTCCCGACCTTCCTCGATCACGAGGTGGAGCTGGACGATCTGCCGAGCCTCGGCGAGGCGGATTTGCGCGAGTTGGGACTGCCGCTCGGACCGCGCCGACGGATCCTGCGCGCGCTGCGCGCAGGGGGTGTCGACGCCGTCTCGGCCTCGACACCCGGCGCGGACGAGCTGCGCCAGTTGACGGTGCTGTTCTGCGATCTCGTCGGCTCCACCCTGCTTTCGCGGCGGATGGAGCCCGAGGACTACCGCGACCTCATGGCCGCCTATGTCGAGACGATCTCCGACTGCGTGACGTCGCGCGGCGGGGAGCTCGGCAGCATCTACGGCGACGGGGCGCTGGCCTATTTCGGCTGGCCCGCCGCCAGCGAGGACCAGGCCGAGCGGGCCGTGCTCGCCGCCCTCGACCAGTCGGACGCGGTGGCGGGCCTCGGCGCGCCGGGCGAGGCGCTGGCGGCGCGGATCGGTGTCGCCACGGGCTCGGTCGTGGTCGGGGATCTGGTCGGCGAGGCGCGGGCGCTTGCCGGCGAGACGCCGAACCTCGCGGCGCGACTTCAAAGCGCGGCCGAGCCCGGCGGCGTGATCGTCGACGCCGCGACGCGCGGGCTGATCCGCCGCGCCTTCCGCTGCGAAGGTCCGCGCGCGGTGACGCTGCGCGGTTTCGGCGAGCCGGTGGAGGCCTGGTTCGTGCGCGGGGCCTCCGCGCCCGGGGAGCGTGGCGGCGAGGCGTCGTCGCGTGCGGCGATGATCGGGCGTTCGCGCGAGTTGGACCGGCTGCGCGCGATCTGGCGGGACGTGCGGCGCAGCGGTTCGGCCGCGGTGGTCCAGGTCACGGGCGAGCCCGGCATCGGCAAGACCCGCCTGGCCGCGGAATTCGTGCGCCGGGCCGGACGCGGCGCGTCGCGCCTCCGCTATTACGCCTCCGAACAGCATCGCAGCACCCCGCTGCACCCCGTGATCCGGCAGATCGAGCATGCCGCCGGCCTCGACCCGCGAGAGCCGGAGGAGAAGAGACGTGCCAAGCTCCAGGCGGCGCTGGGCCGCGCCTGCAGTTCGCCGGAGGATCTGGAGATCGTCTCCGAGCTTCTCGGCCTCGGCGGCGCGCGGACCGGGACCTTGACGCGGGATCTGACGCCCCAGCGTCGGCGCCGGCTGATCTTCGACATCCTCGGACGCATGCCGGAGGCGCTGGCGGCCGCGCGGCCCCTGCTGATGCTGGTCGAGGACGGCCACTGGCTGGATCCGACCTCGCGCGAGCTGCTGGACCACGTCGCGTCGCGTGTGGCGGGATCGCCGGTGATGGTGCTCGTGACCTCGCGCACGCGGGTGGATCTCAGCCGCACCGACGAGGAGCTGGCGCTGCGCCCGCTCAGCCGGACGGACGCTCTGGCGCTCGCGCGGGCGGTGCTGGGCGGGACGGACGCCCCGGCGGCGCGGCTGGCCGCGGTGGCGGGCCGATCGGACGGCGTGCCCCTCTTCATCGAAGAGCTCGCCGGCTCCAGCGTGGCGGAGGGCGCGGCGGGGATGCCGACCACGCTGCAGGTCTCGCTTCTCGCCCGGCTCGACCGGTGCGGGCCGACGGCGCGCGGCATCGTGCAGGCCGGCGCCGTGATCGGGCGGGAGTTCGACCGCTCGCTTCTGGCCGCGGCGGTGCCGGTGGAGCCGTCGACGCTGCGCAAGGGCGTGGACGAGGCCGTGGCGTCCGGGCTGCTGCAGCGCACCGGCGCGCCCGACGCGGAGCGCTACAAGTTCCGCCACGCGCTGCTCTGCGACGCGGCCTACGCCACGCTGCTCCGCGACGACCGCAAGCGTCTGCACAGGGAGGTCGCCGCGGCGCTCGAGCGCGCCGGGCCGCGGGATCCGGGCACTCTGGACCTGCTCGGCCGCCATCTCGCCGCTTCGGGCCAGTTCGAGAGGGCGGTGCGCACGATCAA
>DATFKM010000431.1:0-3962 GCA_035268645.1 Paracoccaceae bacterium
GTGCGGACGATCCTGCTGTTCGTGGGGTTCGCGATGGTGCTCGCGACCCTGATCGTGGACCTCGCCTGCCGGTGGATCGATCCGCGGCTGAGGGTGTGGACGCCGCAGGCCGGAGGCTGGGACGAGCGTGATCGAACCCGAGGGCCGGTCGGCCTCCGTCTTCACCGCGAAGTCGCGCGCCAGGGCGTTCGTCGAGACCCGGCCCTCCTGATCCTGCTGTCGCTGGGCCGGCTGGCGGCGATGCTCTTCGTGGCGTTCTTCGGCCACCTGATCGCGCCGCAGGACTTCATGGCGATGGACCCTCGCGCGCGGCTGGAGCCGCCCGTCTTCATGGGCGGGAGCTGGGCGCACGCGCTCGGCACGGACGAGATGGGGCGCGACGCGCTCTCGCGGCTGATCGCCTCGATCCGCAACGCGCCGACCGTCGCCTTCCTTTCGACGCCGCTCGCGGGCTTCCTCGGCGTCTCGCTCGGCTGCCTCGCGGCCCGGGCGCGGCGACGGGTGCAGCAGGCGATCCTCGTGCCGGTCGACGCGCAGGCGGCGATGCCGTTCATGATCATCGCGCTGGCCGTGCCCGCCTTCCTCGGCAACTCCCTGACGCCGTTCACGATCCTGCCGGGCTTCCCGGCCGGAAACGGATCGCGCGCGTCGCGCGCGGGCTCGCCATCTCGGCGCAGGCGCAGGGCTGCGCGGCGGCGGCGCGCGATCTCGGCGCTTCGCCCCGGCGGGTCTGCGGGCGGCACATCCCGCCCGACATCGCCTCGACGCCGGTCGTCTCGATGACGCTGAACCTTCCGGAGGTGATCCTGCCCGAATCGGGGCTCGGCTGCCTCGGCCTCGGCGTGCAGCCGCCGCTCACCTCGCTCGGCGAGATGGTGGGTTCTGGGCGCGACTGCATCCAGTCGGCCCCTTGGATCATGCTGACGCCGGCCGCCGCCATCGTGCTGACGACGCTCTCGATCTCGATGATCGGGGACTGGCCGCGCGACCTCTTCGACCCGACCCTGCGCGGAGATCTTAACCATCTCTTAACGCCTTGGCCGGGATAACCGGAGGGCGAGGGTCGGGACCAGGGCGTTCCGACGCGGAGCCGGGGGGTGGCGTTGAAGCCCGACACGACGGCGGAACGCGACGGGGAGCTGTTCGAGAGCGCGCCGAGCGCGCTGTGTCTCCTGTCGCCCGATGGGCGCGTGCGCCGGGCCAACCGTGCGCTGCGCGAGGCGCTGGGACGGACGGCGGCGGCGCTGGAAGGCGCCGCGCTTTCGGATCTCGCCGAGGCGCCGGAGGAGGCCGAGGCCGCGCTGGCGGCGCTGGCCGGCCTCTCGCGCTCCGGTGCGTCGGAGACCGCGGCCTTCGAGCTGCGCTGCGCGACGGCGGACGGACGCCGGCTGCTGACCCGCTGGCGCCTGCTGCGGCGGCCGGACGGCGGCGCGCTGGCCGAGATGCGGGACGAGACCGCGTGGCGGCGGCGGCTCCGGCTCGAGGACGCGATGGAGGCCGCGACCGGCGCCGGCGTCTGGGAGATGGAGCGCGGCGGCCTCGGCATGACCTGGTCGCGACAGGTGTTCGCGATCTTCGGCCGCGAGCCCGCCGAGGGGACGCCGAGCCTGGAGGAGACCATCGTCCACTATGCGCCGGAGGAGCGCGCGCGGGTCGAGGCCGCCGTGGGCGGGCTGCTCGAGGCCGGCGAGCCCTTCGACCTCGAGGCCGGCATCGTCCGCGCCGACGGCCGGCCGCGGCGCGTGCGCGTCACCGGCCACTCCGCCGCGGCGGAGGGCGAGAGCGGGCGCTTCTTCGGCACCATCCTCGACGTCACCGAGGAGGCGGCGCGGCGCGAGCATCTGCGCCTCCTCGGCGCGGTCTCCGAGCGCACGCGCAACAGCGTCTTCATCACCGACCGGGAGCGGCGGATCATCTGGGTGAACCCGGCGTTCGAGCGGCTGAACGGCTACACCCTCGACGAGGTGCGCGGCCGGCGCGCGCGCACGACGCTGCGGTCGCCCCGCAACCCGCCGGAGATCTTCGACGTCATCGATGCCGCGATCGCGTCGGGCGGCGCCTCGGGCCATGAACTTCTGAACGTGACGCGCGACGGCGAGGAGCGCTGGGTCTCTGTCGACGTGCAGAACCTGCCCGGCCCCGACGGCGAGCCGGACGGCGTGATCACGGTCGAGACCGACATCTCCGCCCTGAAGGCCGTCGACGCCCGCCTTCGCGCCGCCGAGGCCGCGGCGGTGCAGGCGCGCGCCCGCCTCGAAGGCGCGGTGGAGGCCGTGCCGGACGGCTTCGCCCTCTACGACGCGGCGGACCGGCTGGTCGTCTGCAATGCCCGCTACCGGGATCTTTATCCGGAGGTGGAGCAGGCGCTGGCGGAGAACTGGACCTTCGAGCGCTTGGTGCGGGAGGGCGTCGCGCGCGGCCGCTACGCCGAGGCCGAGGGTCGCGAGGAGGCGTGGATCGCGGAGCGTCTGCGCGCGCACGAGCGCGCCGACGGCCCGGTGGAGCAGCGCCTCGGGGACGGCCGCTGGCTGCGGGTGGTGGAGCGACGGACGCCGGAGGGCGGGCGCGTCGGCTTCCGCGTCGACATCACCGCGCTGAAGCGCCAGGAGGCCGAGTTGCGAGCCAAGAACGACGCGCTCGCAGCCGCCCTGGCGGCCCGCGACGCGGCGGAGGCGCGTTTCCGCGACATCGCCGAGGTGAGCTCCGACTGGTTCTGGGAGCAGGACGCGGCGCTGCGCTTCACCTACATCTCGCCCGGTTTCACCCGCTCGACAGGGGGCGACCCGACGCTGTTCATGGGGCGCACGCGCGAGGACTTCCTGCGCGAGCGGCCGGAACTGCGGGAGGGGGCCGACTGGGACCGGCTGGCCGCCAGGGTCGCGGCCCGCGAGACCTTCTCCGACTTCGTCTATCGCGCCTACGGGGCCGACGGCGAGTACTGGGTGCGCATCAGCGGCGTGCCCTTCTTCGACGCCGATGGCCGCTTCGCGGGCTATCGCGGCACGGGCGCCGACGTCACCGCGCTGCACCGCGCCGCCGACGACGCGCGGGCCGCGCAACGCGCCCTGGCCGCCACGCTCGACGCCGTGCCCGACGCGCTGATCGAGGCGACGCTCTGCGGCCGGGTCCTGGCCGTGAGGCCTGGCCGGGGGCGGGCGGCCTCGCTGATCTTCCCTCTGCCGCCCGAACCCGAAGCGCCGCTGGAGCGGGTGCTTCCGCCCGACGTGGCCGCGGTGGCGCGCGAGGCGCTGGCCGCCGCCGCCTCCGCCGTCGGTCCCGCCACGCGAGAGGTGCGGCGCGACGATCCGACCGGGCCGCGCTGGTTCGCCCTGACCGCCACGCCGAAGGACGCCCCCGGCGAGCGCGGCGCGGCGACGCTGATCCTGCTGGTCCGCGACGTCAGCGACTACAAGCGGGCGGAGCGCGAGTTGCGCCGGGCCGCGCTTTCGGATCCGCTGACGGGTCTGCCGAACCGCCGCGGCCTCGCCGAGCATCTGAGCGTGACCCGCGCCGCAGCGGAGGAGACGCTGGCGGTGATGCATGTCGATCTCGACCGCTTCAAGTCGGTCAACGACACGCTGGGACATGATGCGGGCGACCACGTCCTGCTGGAGGCCGCGCGCATCCTGAGCGACGAGACGCGGCGTGACGACCTCGTGGCGCGGGTCGGCGGCGACGAGTTCGTGGTGGTCGTTCGGGGCGCCGACGCCAGCGCCCATGCCGTCGAGGCGGCCGAGCGGCTGACCTGCCGCCTCTCCGGGCCCATGGTCTTCGGCGAGACGTCCTGCCGGGTGGGGGCCAGCGTCGGCATCGCGCTGTGGCGACCCGCGAGCCAGCCCGACGCCGAGCGTGTGCTGGCCGACGCCGACATCGCTCTCTACGAAGCCAAGCGCGGCGGGCGGGGGTGCTGGCGACGTTTCGAGCCGTGGATGCGCCGGCGCGCCGAGACGGCCGCGACCCTC
>DATFKM010000432.1:0-7954 GCA_035268645.1 Paracoccaceae bacterium
CGAGGCGGTCGGGCATGGCGGCTCCTTCGGGGCGGATCGCGGGCGAGCATGGCGCCGGGCGGCGCCCGGCGCCGGCCCGTTCGCGACGTCGTGCGGGCGCGGGGCGGCGCCCGGCCTGCGACGGGCGCGGCCTTTGCCTCATGGGCGCGGGAGGCGTAGGTTGCGGCGAGGATCGCAGACGCGCCCGGCCTGCGGCGAGGCCGCCCGGGGCGCGGAGACTGGAGGACGTGATGAACAAGCAGATCGGCGCCGGCAAGGTCGAGGCCATGGCCGCCTTCGACTGGCAGGACCCGTTCCGGCTGGTCGACCAGCTGACCGAGGACGAGCGCATGGTGATGGAGAGCGCCCGCGCCTATGCCGAGGGCAAGCTCCTGCCGCGGGTGACGGACGCCTACCTGAACGAGACGGTGGAGCCCGGGATCTTCCGCGAGATGGGGGAGATGGGCCTGCTCGGCGTCACCATCCCGGAGCAGTACGGCGGCCTCGGCGCCGGTTACGTCACCTACGGGCTGGTGGCGCGCGAGGTGGAGCGGATCGACTCGGGCTACCGCTCGATGATGTCGGTGCAGAGCTCGCTGGTGATGCATCCGATCCACGCCTACGGCTCGGAGGCGCAGCGCGAGAAGTACCTGCCGAAGCTGGCGAGCGGCGAGTGGATCGGCTGCTTCGGGCTGACCGAGCCCGAGGCGGGTTCGGACCCCGGCGGCATGAAGACGCGGGCCGAGAAGACCGCGGACGGCTACCGCATCAGCGGCGCGAAGATGTGGATCTCCAACTCGCCGATCGCGGACGTGTTCGTGATCTGGGCGAAGTCGGACGCGCATGACGGCAAGATCCGGGGCTTCGTGCTCGAGAAGGGCATGAAGGGCCTGAGCGCGCCGAAGATCGGCGGCAAGCTGAGCCTGCGCGCCTCGGTCACCGGCGAGATCGCCATGGACGGCGTCGAGGTCGGCGAGGACGCGCTGCTGCCGAACGTCGAGGGGCTGAAGGGGCCGTTCGGCTGCCTCAACCGGGCGCGCTACGGCATCAGCTGGGGCGTGATGGGCGCGGCCGAGGACTGCTGGCACCGGGCGCGGCAGTACGGGCTCGACCGTCGGCAGTTCGGCCGGCCGCTGGCGCAGACGCAGCTCTGGCAGAAGAAGCTGGCGGACATGCAGACCGAGATCTCGCTCGGGCTGCAGGGCTCGCTGCGCACGGGGCGGATGCTGGACGAGGGCGTCGCGGCGCCGGAGGTGATCTCCATCGTCAAGCGCAACAACTGCGGCAAGGCGCTGGACGTCGCGCGGCAGGCGCGGGACATGCACGGCGGCAACGGCATCATGGCCGAGTACCACGTCATGCGCCACGCGCAGAACCTCGAGACGGTCAACACCTACGAGGGCACCCATGACGTGCACGCCCTGATCCTCGGGCGGGCGCAGACCGGGCTGCAGGCGTTCTTCTGAGCGGAGACGCGACCGGAGCGGCGGAGGCCAGCGTCCTCGTCGCCGCCTTCGCGCCCGGCGCGGCGCAGCCCTGCCGCGCGGCCTTGACCGAGGCGGGGCTGCCCGTCTCGGTGCTGCGCGACGAGGCGGAGACGCTGCGCCGCGCGCGGCGCGAGGCGGCGCCGGTGGTGCTGGCCGATCTCGGCGTCGCGCCGGCGCGGATGCTGCGCCTGATCGCGGCGCTGGCCGCCGAGCGCCGGGCGGCGCGGATCGTCGCGGTCTGGCCCGAGGGCGGCTCGGGCCTCGCGGCGACGGCGATGCGCGTCGGCGCCTTCGACCATCTGCCGCGGAGCGCGCCGCCCGACCGGGTCCGGACCGTCGCGCGCAACGCCCTGGCGCTGGCGGCGGGCGTCCCGGAGTCCGCGGACGCGGCGCCGGGGCCGGAGGCGGCGCTCTCCGGGCCGTCCGAGGCGATGGCCGCCGTCCGGGCGTCGCTGCGCAGGCTGGCGCCGGCCCTCTGCCCGGTGCTGCTGCGCGGGGAGACCGGAACCGGAAAGCGCCTTGCGGCCGACGCGCTCGCGCGGCTCGCGAACCGTCCGGGGACGTTCCGCGAGGTCGACTGCGCCGCGTTGGACCCCGAGGCGCAGGACGCCGCCCTGTTCGGCCCCGAGGGCGTGGCCGAGGGGCCGGGCACGCTGCTGCTGCACGAGGTCTGCGCGCTGAACGTGCTGCTTCAGAGCCGGCTGTTGCGCCTGATGCGCGCCGGCGCGGCGGAGCCGGGGACGACCCCGCCGCGGGTGATCTGCACGACGCGGCAGGATCCCGACGTGGAGATGCGCGAGGGGCGCCTCCGCGACGAATTGCGCCGGATGCTGGGCGTGGCCGAAGTGGCGCTGCCGCCGCTGAGGGTGCGGGAAGCCGACGCCGAGGTCATCGCGGAGCGGGAGGCGGGGCAGGGCCCGCTGCCGGAGGAGACGGCGCGCGCGATCCGCGCGCATGACTGGCCGGGCAATCTGCCGGAACTGCTGGAGACGGCGAGGGCGCTGCGCAGGGCTGGACGGAGCGATCCTTCGGCGCTGCCCACGGCGGTGCTGGCCGGCGCGGCGGCGGCCCCCGCCCCGGACGGCGCGAGAGCCGGTGCGGCGGGGTCGGAGGCGGATGCCGCCCGGGATCCCGGAGGGGCGCGTTGGGACGGGGGCGGCGTGGGTCCGGAGGCGCTGCTCGCGGCGCGGGTCGGGCCGCTGGTGGGCGCGACGCTCGCCGAGGTCGAGGCGGCGCTGATCGAGGCGACGCTGGCGCGCTGCGGCGGCTCGGTCCGGCGGGCGGCGGCCATGCTGGGCGTGCGGCCCTCGACGCTGTATCGTCGAGGGGTGACCGGGCCCCGCGGGAGGGTTGTCACGGAGCGGGGAACCGGCGACGGTTCCCCCCAGGCCGCGCCTTGACCGGCGGCGAAGCCGTTCCGATTCCGTCGAGCGCGGGCCGTCGGGCCCGCCGGAGCACAGGGAACACCGAGAGATGATGCGCACCCTTCTCGCCGCCGCGGCGGCGACCGCGATGGCGGCCTCGGCCGCCTGGGCCGAGGTGAAGCCGGCTTTGGTCTACGACCTCGGCGGCAAGTTCGACAAGTCCTTCAACGAGGCGGCCCACACCGGGGCGGAGCGCTTCAAGGCGGACACCGGGATCGACTACGCCGACTTCGAGATCCAGAACGACGCCCAGCGCGAGCAGGCGCTGCGCCGCTTCGCGCAGCGCGGCTACGACCCGGTCGTCGCCATCGGCTTCAGCCAGGCGGCCGCGGTCGAGAAGGTGGCGCAGGAGTTCCCCGAGGTGAACTTCGCCATCGTCGACATGGTGGTGGATCTGCCCAACGTGCGCTCGATCCTGTTCAAGGAGCACGAGGGTTCGTACCTCGTCGGGGTCATGGCGGCGATGGCGTCGGAGACGGGGACGGTCGGCTTCGTGGGCGGCATGGACATCCCGCTGATCCGCCGGTTCCAGTGCGGCTACGTCGGCGGCGTCAAGTCGGTGGACCCGGACGCCGAGGTGCTGGCGCAGATGACGGGCGACACCGGCGCGGCCTGGACCGACCCGGTGCGCGGCGGCGAGATCGCCAAGAGCCAGATCGGCCAGGGCGCCGACGTGATCTACCACGCCGCGGGCGGCACCGGGATCGGCGTGATCCAGGCGGCGGCGGATGCGGGCAAGCTGGCGATCGGCGTCGATTCCAACCAGAATTCGCTGGCGCCGGGTCACGTGCTGACCTCGATGCTCAAGCGGGTGGACGTGGCGGTCTACGAAGCCTTCGAGGACGTCGCGAACGACGACTGGTCGACGGGCTTCGCGGTGCTGGGCCTCGCGGAGGGCGGCGTCGGCTACGCGATGGACTCCGACAACGCCGGGCTGGTGGACGAGGAGATGCTCGCCGCGGTCGAGGCGGCGGCCGAACGGATCAAGTCCGGCGAGACCGTGGTGCACGACTACATGGCGGATTCGTCCTGCCCCTACTGAACGGCGCCGCGACCTGCGGAGCCCGAGCGCCGTCCCTTGGGGGGCGGCGCTTTCGCTTCGGGAGCGTCGACGGACGAGGCGGGCCGTTCCCGTTTCGGTGGGAATCGGCGCCTGCGCGGGTCAGGCGGCCTCGGCGGCGGGGAGGATCGCCTCCTCGAGAAGACGCTGGAGCGCGCCGGCGTAGCCTGCCGAGCGGGCGGGGCGCGTCGGGTCGGAGGTGACGGCGACGGTCAGCCCGAGGCTCGGCGCCACCCAGAGGAACTGCCCGCCGTAGCCGCGGGCGTAGGCGACGGGCCGGCCCGCCGCCTCGCGCAGGAACCAGCCCCAGCCGTAGGCGTCGCCGGACCATGGGGAGCGGGTGCGCGGGGTCCAGGCGGCTTCGACCCAGTCCCGGGAGAGGACGCGGCGGCCCGCGTGGGTTCCGCCCGTGCGGTGCGCCTCGCCGAAGCGGATGAGGGCGAGCGGGGAGAGCGCCATCTGGTTGCCGCCCATGAAGCGCCCTTGGGGGTCGCGGGTCCAGGGCGGGATCTCGACGCCGAGCGGCTCGCCGAGCCAGTCGCGGGCGAGGTCGAGGAGGGAGCGGTCCGCGGCCTCCGCCAGCGCGGCGCCGAGGACGTGATAGCTGCCGGTGGAGTAGAGCATCTCGGCGCCGGGCTCGGCCGTGAAGGGGCGGGTCAGGGCGTGGGCGACCCAGTCGCGGCTCTCGACCCAGCGGCCGTAGTTCGGCCCGGATGTGCGCTCGAGCCCGGCCTGCATGGAGAGGAGGTCCGCCAGCGTCAGCGCGGCGACGCGCGGATCGGCGCCGGGCGGGATCAGGGCGGGCGCGGTCTCGGCCAGGGTCTGGCGGGGGGAGCGGAGGACCCCGCGGTCGAGCGCGCAGCCGACGAGGGCGGCGTGGATCGTCTTGGAGACGGACTTGATCGGGGCGGGGCGGTCCGGGGGCGGGCCGCGGAAGGCCTCGGCGAGCGCGATCTCGCCGCCGCGCGCGATCACGAGGGCGTGGAGCTGCGGCAGGGCGCGGGCGCGGTCGGCGGCGGCGGCGAGGCGCGCGGGGTCGAGCGCGGTGGGCCCGCCCGGCGCCGCGCGCGGACGGGGCGCGGCCGCGCGGGCGGGGCCGACGAGGGCGGTGGCGGCGAGGCCGGCGAGCGCGGCGCGTCGGGTCGGATTGGGCATGGCCATCAGATAGGTGCGGCGGCGCGCGGGGCGAGGCTGCGGATCCTGGCGGCGGGAAGCCGCAGGGGGAGGGGCCGGCGAGGAGGGCGGTCGCCGCGCGTTCAGTCCTGCGGCGTCGGCGCGTAGGGGCGCAGGCAGGCGCGGTCGACCTGATCGAGCCGGTCCTGGCCGTAGAACATGTCGCCGTCGACGAAATAGGTGGGCGAGCCGAAGACGGAACGCGTGATCGCCTCGTCGCGGTTGGCGTCGTGACGCTGCACGGCCTCCGGCGCGTCGGCGGCGGCGATCAGCGGGTCGGGCAGGCCGCGGGCCGCGAGCAGGCCCGAGAGGGCGCCCCGGTCGGAGAGGTCGGCGTCGGCCTCCCAATGCGCCGTCAGCATGTCGGCCGCGAGCGGGCCGGGATCGTGGCCGGCGATCTCTGCGGCGATCAGGACGCGGTTGGCGAGATGGTAGTCGGCGTGGTGATGCGTGGGCATGCGGCCGATCCACGGGCGGCCGCGGATCTCGGACCAGCGCGCGATCTCCCGGCCGAAGAAATGCGTGACGTGGCCGGGGGGCCGGGCGCGGAAGGGGACGGCGCCCGCCGCCTCGAGCAGCGGATCGAGCGGCACGGGGACATGCCGGATGCGCCGCCCGCGCTCCAGCGCGATCGCCTCGAGCCGGCGGATGCCGAGCCAGGCGAAGGCGGAGTGGGCGGAGAAGAAGTGCTCGATCAGGGGAAGGCTCATCGCGGGAGCTTCCTCCGCCGCACGGCGGGGCGCAAGGGCGGAACGCGCGAAAGGCTTGGCGGTGCGCGCGGGCTGCGTTTACCGTTCGGCCCGACGCCGAGGGCGCGGGAGACGCCCCGGCAGCCCGACAGGAGAGAGCCCATGCGACGCCGTTTTCTCGCCGCGCGGACCGCGGCGCTTCGTTTCCTCGCCGCGTTCGCCGTCGCCATCCCCGCCGCGGCCGCGGCGGAGCCGGCGATCGTCTATTCGACCGGCGGAAAGTTCGACAAGTCGTTCAACGAGGGGGCGTGGAACGGCGCGGCGGCCTGGGCGGAGCGCACCGGCGGCGCGTTCGCCGAGTTCGAGATCGATGCGCCGGCGCAGTCCGAGCAGGCGCTGCGCAGCTTCGCGCGGCGCGGGCACTCGCCCGTCGTCGCCATCGGCTTCACGCATGCCAACGCGCTGGCCAAGGTGGCGCCGGAGTTCCCGGATGCGGAGTTCGTGATCGTCGACAGCGTGGTCGAGGCGCCGAACGTGCGATCCGTCGTCTATCGCGAGCACGAGGGCGGCTACGTCGTCGGCGTGATCGGGGCGCTGACCTCGGAGACCGGGACGCTGGGCTTCGTCGGGGGCATGGACATCCCGTTGATCCGCAAGTTCGCCTGCGGCTACGTCCAGGGCGCCAAGGCGGTGGACCCGGAGACCGAGGTGCTGGTCGGCATGACCGGCGACACGCCCGCGGCCTGGTCCGACCCGGTGCGGGGCGGGGAGATCGCGCGCAGCCAGATCGAGCGCGGGGCCGACGTGGTGATGCAGGCGGCGGGGGGCACCGGGCTCGGCGTGCTGCAGGCGGCGGCGGATGCGGGGGCGCTGGGAATCGGGACGGATTCGAACCAGAACTGGATCCATCCCGGCAAGGTGCTGACGACGATGCTGAAGCGCGTCGACGTGGCGGTGGAGCGGGCCTTCGAGGCGGGCGAAGCGGGTTTCGAGCCCGGCGTGGTCAGCCTCGGCGTCGCCGAGGGCGGCATCGGCTGGGCGCTGGACGAGCACAACCGCGGCCTGATCTCCTCGGAGGTGGAAGCGGCGGCGAACGACGCGATGGCGGCGATCGCCTCCGGCGCGGTCGAGGTGCACGACAGTTCGACGGAGGGGCCGTGCCCGGTTCAGTGACCGCCGGCGCCCGCCTGGCGGGGCGGCGGGCGCGCGTCGAGATCGGCGAGGCGGGCCTCGGCCGCGACGGCGCGCGCCTCGGCCGCCTCGGCGCGGGCTTCGGCGGCGGCGGTGCGGGCGTTCGCCTCGGCCTCCTGCCGGCGGAGATTGCCGACGAGGCGGGCGGTGACGAGGCGGATCAGCTTCCAGGCGAATTTCGGGTTGTCGAACCAGAGCTGCTGGACGCGGGCGTCGGTGAGTTCGGCGAGGCGGCTGTCCTGCGTCGCGCGGATCGTGGCGGTGCGGCGGTTGTCGGCGGCGAAGAGGCCGACCTCGCCGATCATCGCGCCGGGGCCGAGGCGCACGCCGATCTCCGGCAGCTCCACCTCGCCGGAGACCAGGACGAAGAGGCTGCGGGCGGGATCGTCCTTGCGGAACAGGACCTCGCCCGCGGCGAGGCGACGCGGCTCGGCCAGCTCCGCCAGCCAGTCGAACCGCTCGCTCCCCGCATCGCCGGTCCCCGCCTCCACCGCCTGGCCGACCTGCCGGCGCAGCTGCACGAGACGGCCGAGATTGAGCGGCAGCAGCGCGCCGTGCAGCACCAGGATCGGCGTCAGCGAGGCGGCGAACGCGTAGGCGATGAAGGACAGGTTGCTGACCACCGCCAGCACGCGGAGCGCCGGCATGGTCTTCATGCAGAAGCTGAGGAACACGGCGCCGGCGGCAAGCCAGCCGATCGCCTCCACGACACGCGGGTGGGCGAGCGCCGTCGTCAGGGCGTCGATCATCAAGCCAACCTTACGCAAGGAAAATCGAATGGGGGATGAACGGTTCGGCGGCGGCTTCGCCGTGCGCGGACTGGGCGAGGTCGCGATCGGCTGCCGCGATCTGCCGACGATGGCGCGGTTCTACGGCGAGGTGCTGGGGCTGGAGCGGTTGGCGGGGCGGGACGGGATCGCGCGCTTCCGGATCGCGGAGGCGGGCGGCGGG
>DATFKM010000433.1:0-3538 GCA_035268645.1 Paracoccaceae bacterium
GCGACGGGCGGCAACTTCACCGACTGGGAACGCGCCGGCGACATCGCCGACATCGGCTACCCCATCGCCGAGATCGCCGCCGACGGCGCCTTCGAGGTCACCAAGCCCGAGAACACCGCAGGCCTCGTCACGCCGGAGACCGTGGGCGAGCAGATGCTCTACGAGATCGGCGACCCCCGCGCCTATCTCCTCCCCGACGTCACCGCCGACTTCTCAGAGGTCACGCTCGAGCAGGCCGGCGAGAACCGCGTCCGCGTCGCCGGCGCCAGGGGCCGCCCCCCGACCGACACGCTCAAGACCTCCGCCACCTGGGCCGACGGCTTCCGCGCCGGCACGGTCCTGTTCCTCTACGGCCAGGACGCCTCGCGAAAGGCCCGCAGCTACGCCGACGCCGTGCTGACCCGCGCACGCCGCCGCCTCGCCGCCGCGAACGCCCCGGACTTCACCGAGACTCTGGTGGAGGTGATGGGCGACGAAAGCCACTGGGGCGCCCACGCCCAAGTCTCCGGCGCCCGAGAGGTCGCCCTCAAGATCGCCGTCAAGCATCCCGACGCCCGCGCCTGCGCCGCCATGCTGAAGGACTCGATCGGCCTCGGCCTCGCCACGCCGCCGGGCCTCGCGATCTTCGCCGCCAGCCGCCCGAGGCCCTCCCCGGTCGTCCGCCTCTTCTCCTTCCTCGTGCCGAAAGCGGAGGTCGAGGTCGCGGTCGAGACTCCCCCGGGCGAGCGCATCGTCGTTCCCTTCGCCACGCCCGCCGTCGGAACCGAGCCCGCCGCCGCGCGACCGGCGCCGAGCGCCACCCCCGACGCCTCGGCCGCGCCGCACGCCCCGGACCGCACGCCCCCGCCCGACGTCCCAGCCGCGAAGGACGACGGCCCGCTCGCGACGGTCCCGCTCATCCGCCTCGCCGTCGCCCGCTCCGGCGACAAGGGCGACAAGGCCAACATCGGCGTCCTGCCCCGCGATCCCGCCTTCGCGCCCTGGATCCGCCGCGCCCTCACGCCCGAGGCGGTGGCCGACCGCTTCGCCCATTTCCTCGCCGGCGCCGAATCTCGCGTCGAACGCTTCGACCTGCCCGGCACGGGGGCCCTCAACTTCCTCCTTCACGACGTCCTCGGCGGCGGCGGCGTCGCCTCCCTCCGCAACGATCCGCAGGGCAAGGGCTACGCCCAACTCCTCCTCGACCATCCCGTGGCGATCCCCGAGCGCCTGCTGGAGCGCGCCCGGTGACCCCGTCGCGACCCGCATACCCCGCGAATCGTGAACGAATGAAGAACACGCGGAAGGCCCGCTGATGCCCGTCCACCGCTCCCGCCTCTCGCCGGCCTCCGAGACGTTCCGCAGGAACCGCGCCGACATGCTCGCCCTCGTGGACGAGCTGCGCGCGCTCGAGGCCCGCGCCCCCGCCGCCTCCGCCAGGCGGGCCGAGACCTTCGCCAGGCGCGGCCAGATCCCCCCGCACGACCGCATCGCGCGCCTGCTCGACCCCGGAATGCCGTTCCTGCGCCTCCACGCCCTCGCCAACTACCTGGTGGAGGACGAGAATCCCGAGACCTCCCTCCCCGGCGCCTCGATCATCTGCGGCATCGGCTTCGTCGCCGGCGTGCGCTGCCTGATCTGGGCCGACGACAGCGGCATCCGCGCCGGCGCGATGACGCGCAGCTCCTTGCCGACCGTCCTCTCGATCCAGACCGTCGCGAAGCGCCAGAAGCTCCCCGTCATCCACCTCGTCGAAAGCGCCGGCGCCGACCTGATGAATCTCCGCGTCGAGGGCTGGGCCGAGGGCGGCGCCCTGTTCCGCAACCTCGCCCAACTCTCCGCCATGGGCATCCCGACGGTCGCCGTCCTGCACGGCCCCTCCACCGCGGGCGGCGCCTACATGCCCGGCCTCTCGGACTACGTGATCGGCGTGAAGCGCAACGGCCTCGCCGCCCTCGCCGGCGCGGCCCTGGTGCAGGCCGCCACCGGGGAGGTCGCCGAGGACCGCTCCCTCGGCGGCGCCGAGATGCACGCCACCATCTCCGGCCTCGTCGAATACCTCGCCGAGGACGACGCCGAGGCCCTCGCCCTCGCCCGCGACGTGGTCCGCCGGCTCGACTGGAACAAGCGCGCCGCGCCGCCGCCCCCGCGCCCCGCGCAACCGCCCCTCCACGACCCCGAGGAACTCGCCGGCGCCGTCCCCGTCGACTACCGCACCCCCTACGACGCGCGGGAGATCCTCTGCCGCGTCGTCGACGGCTCCGACTTCGAGGAGTTCAAGCCGCGCTACGGCGTCACCACCCTCTGCGCGCAGGCGAGCCTCGGCGGCCACGCCGTCGGCATCCTCGCCAACAACGGCCCGATCGACCCCGCCGGCGCCACCAAGGCCGCGCAGTTCCTGCAGCTGATGGAGGTCTCCGAGACGCCGGTGATCTTCCTGAACAACACCACCGGCTACATCGTCGGCACCGAGTCCGAACAGGGCGGCATGATCAAGCACGGCTCCAAGATGATCCAGGCCGTCGCCAACCTCACCGTGCCGAAGCTGACCCTCTACGTCGGCGCCAGCTACGGCGCCGGCAACTACGGCATGTGCGGCTACGGGTTCGAGCCCGACTTCCTCTTCGCCTGGCCCAACGCCGCCACCAACGTCATGGGCGGCGAGAGCGCCGCCAGGACCATGCGCCTCGTCGCCGAGGCCGGGGCGAAGCGTCGCGGCAAGGAGATCCCGGCCGAGGAGCTCGACCGGCAGGAGGCCCGCATCGTCGAGCACTTCACGAGCCAGGAGAAGGCCTTCGTCTGCTCCGGCCGCCTGCTCGACCACGGCGTCATCGACCCGCGCGACACCCGCCGCGTGCTGATCTTCGCGCTCGAGACCTGCCTCGAAGCGCGCCACCGCAGCCTCACGCCGACGAGCTTCGGCATCGCCCGGATGTGACCATGCTCCCCTCCCTCCAGACGCTGGAGCTCCGCCCCGAAGGCGGCTGGCTCGAGATCCGCCTGAACCGGCCCGAGGCGCGCAACGCCCTCTCGCCCGACCTCGTCGCCGACCTCCGCGCCGTCTTCGCCGCGATCCGCGAGGACCGCACGGTCCGCGGCGTCACCCTCCGCGGAAACGGCGGCACCTTCTGCGCCGGCGGCGACCTCAAGGGCTTCCGCGACACCCTGCAGGCCGCCGGCGACCGCGACGCCGTCATCGCCCAAAGCCTCGACGGCGCCCGCCTCTTCGCGGAGGCCGACTCCCTCCCCCAGGTCGTGATCGCCGTCGTCGAGGGCGCCGCGATGGCCGGCGGCTTCGGCCTCGCCTGCTGCGCCGACGCCGCCATCGTGCAGGCCGACGCCAAGTTCGGCTTCTCCGAGACCGCCATCGGCCTCTCCCCCGCCCAGATCGCGCCCTACGTCATGGCCAAGCTCGGCCCCGCCACGGCCCGCCGCCTCCTCCTCACCGCCGAGCGCTTCGACGGCCGCGAGGCCGCGCGCCTCGGCTTCGCGGACGTCCTTTGCGAGACCCCTGAAGAGATCGCGAACGCCGAGGCTCGCCTTCGTCGGCAGGTCCTCC
>DATFKM010000434.1:0-14117 GCA_035268645.1 Paracoccaceae bacterium
GCGGCCGCGATGGACCGCTTCGACGCGGCGCCGGGCTCCGTCTCCGGCGCCTCGATCGCCGACGTGCTCCTGGTGGTGGGCTCGGGCGACCTCGCGCTCGGCCGGGTCGAGGCCGCGACGCTCGACGTCGCGCTGGGCGGCGGCGCGCTCGGCCAGACCGCGGACGGCGTCGTCGTCCGCGGTCTCGCGCGCTTCGACACCTCCGCCACGCCCGGCGCCGGCATCGCGCTCGACGCCTCGGTCGTCTCGGGCCCCGACACGGTCGGCGTCAACGACTTCGACACGGTCGAGGCGGCGGCGGGTCCGGGGGGCGACGTCAGCCTGCGCGACGCCTCCGCCCTGCGGCCGGGCGTGGTCGACGGGCGGATCGTCGGCCTCCGGCTCGGCGACGTCTCCGGCGACGCGCTGTCCTTCGCGCTGGACGAGGGCGCGCTGATCCAGGCGCCCGGCTCGGTGATCGAGGCGGACACCTCCACCTTCGTCGCCGCCACCGACGCGATCCTGACCGAGGAGCCCAACCGGCTCGGCGTCTTCACCGGCCTCACGATCGACGGCACGGTCGACATCGAGAGCCTGGGCGCCCTCGTCCTGGCCGACGTGGCGGCGGACGACGTGGTGATCCGCGCCGGCGGGACGATCACGCAGGCCCCCGGCTCGGTCCTGCTGATCGGTCGGCGCACCGACGTCGAGACGACGATCGGCGACGTCAGGCTGACCAACCCGGGCAACGATTTCGGCGCCCTCGGCGTCGCGGACGCGGCCCTGACCGGCGCGGCGCCCGGCCGGGTGCGCATCATCGACGTCGACGACCTCGTCGTCGTCGGCCTGACGAGCGACTCGGTCCGCCTCGTCTCGCGCGGCGGCGCGGTCCTGGCGCGCGACGTCACCAGCGCCGGCGACGCGACGCTCCGCGCGGCCACGGGAGCGAGCCTGCGCGCCTCGGAGGTGAGGGGCGCCGCCGACGTGGCCGCCACGGCCGGCGAAGCCGAGATCCGCCGCTCCACCGTCACGGGCGACCTGAGGCTGGTCTCCGAACTCGGAGACGCGGCGCTGTCGGGCGCCACCGTCCTCGCGGGCGACGTCTCGGTCGAGGCGGCCGGCACGGCCGCGCTCTCCGGCGCCGACGTGACGGCGGGGGACGTCAGGGTGCGCGCCGGCGATCTCGCGACGCTCGAGTCGGTGCGCGCGCAGGGCGGGGCGATGGACGTCCGCGCGGGCGTCGTCACCATCGGCGGCGCCGGTCGGCCGAGCCTCGCGCTCTCGGTCCTCGCCGTCGCGCGGGACGGTCCGCTGCTCATCGACGGGCTTCGCACCGACGGCGGGGCCGATCTGCGCTCGGACGGCGACCTCGTGGCGAGCGATCTGGTGCTCAACCGGCGGGGCCTCGCGGTCGACACGGCCGAGACGCCGTTCGCCCCCGAGGGCGCCGAGCCCGGGTCCTTCGTCGCGGACCTGCAGGCCGGAGGCCGGGTCGTGCTGACCGACGCGAACCTTCGGGAAGGGGGAAGCTTCGTGGTGCGCGGGCGCGGCGGCGATCCCCGCGCGGGGGCCGAGGTCGCGATCGACGGGCTGCGCGTCGCCGGCTCGGCCCATGTCGGCGCCACCGAGGCCGGGCCGGGCGCGGGCGAGCCGGGTTCGCCCGATCCGCGCGCGCTGACCATCGAGCGGCTCGCGCTCGACGGCGTCGCCCGCGATCCGGTGGATTTCGGCGACGATCCCGGCCAGACCCAGGCGCTCGTCGCCGAGGACGCCGAGATGACCCGCATCCTCGCCGACCGCGACGGCCTGCTGCACCTGCTGGTCGGCGAGCCGGGCCGGCCCGGCGACGTCCGGATCGTCTCCGAAGGCGAGCTCGGCCTGCGTGTCGAGCCCGATTCGGCGCTCGGCGACGTGGAGATCGGCTTCGATCGCGACGCGGCCGGCTCGCGCCCCGACGCGCGCACGCTGGAGATCTTCGACGTCTTCGCCTCGGCCGATCGTCCGGCGGGACGGGTGACGATCCTCGACGCGCACGACGTCACGGTCGGCCGGACCACGGCTCCGGGGGTGGAGGGCGGTTCGATCCTCTCGCTGGCGCTCGAGGCGGACGGCGCGCTGGGCGAGAACCTCTTCTACGCCGAGGCGCTGAGCTTCGTCGGCGCCGACGGAATCGTGCTGCTCGACCGGGACTTCGCGGTCAACGAGCGCTTCCTCGAAGACACCCGGTATTCCGGCCTCGTGCTGACGGACAACCTCTTCTACGACGCCAGCCCCGAGCTTCGCGGGCTCGACCTCGCGGGCTCCATCGCCGGCTCCGACCGTCGCGCCGCCGGCATCGACCCGGTCTCGGGCACGGTGCCCTCGGGCCCGCCGCCGCCGGAGTCGACGGACTTCCTGTTCAACCGCTGCGAGATCGGCAACTTCCAGGACTGCTCGAGCGACCCGCCGCCCACGGCCCGGATCGACGCGCCGCAGCCGGAGCCGCCGGATCTCTTCGTGCTCGATCTCGCCGAGCTCGCCGACGTCTACGCGAGTTTCGGAAACGAGGAGTTGTGGGCGGCGCCGCCGGCCTTCACGGTCGATCTCGCCGAACAGGACGACGATCAGGAGGACGCCCAGTGACCCGCCGAACGCTCCGGTTCGCGGCCGCCCGGCTCGCCGTCGCGATGGCCGCGGCGGCGTCCCTCGCCGGATGCGCGCCGGAGGGGAGCGGGCCCGACGGGTCCGCCGGCGTCGACGTCGCAGGCGGCCTGCCCGCAGGCGAGGTCTGCCGCAGCCTCGGACGCGAGGAATCCTTGGCGCGGCGCGACGCCTTCACCCTCGACTTCCCGGGGGCCGAGCGTCGCCTGCGCACCGCCCTCTCGATCTACGAGCGGCGTCCCGACGACGCCTCGGCCTGTCCCGACGTCCTCGGCGAGGCGGGCGCGCTGGCCGAACTCGGGCTCGCCCTCTCCTCGCAGCGCCAGTTCCGCCTCGCCGAGGCCGCCTTCGCCGACGCCGAGGCGCAGACCGCCGCCGTGGTCGACGCGGGCGTGGTCGAGGCCGGCGTGGCGGCCGAGGACGGGCCGGAGCGGCGGGCCCTGCTGAACGCCGCCCGGGTGGCCGCCTACCGCGCCCAGCACGAGCTGAACCGCGCCCGCTACGACGTCGCCGGGGCCCAGAGCGACGCGGCGATCCGGCTGCTCGGCGTCGGATTCGGCGGTTTCTCGGACGCGGCGGGAGGCGGCCTGTTCGGGCTGGACACGGCGGAGTTCGACCGACGGGTGCTCGACGCCGCCTCGCGCTACACCCAGGCGGCGGCCCTGTCGCGCGACGGCGACGTCGAGGGCGCGCGCCGTTCCATCGAGTCGGCGCTGGAGGCCGCGGGCGGGCTGCCCGGCGCCACCGGGGCCCTGCGCTCGCGCATCGAGGCGGAGCGCGCGGCCGTGGAGCTTTCGGCCGGCGACGCGCCGCTCGCGCTGGCGCTCGCCTCCCGCGCGGCGGATCAGCTCGCCGGGGAGCTCCCCGGCACCTCCCTCGCCGCCCGCGCCCGGTTGATCGAGGCCGTCGCCCTGGCGCGCCTCGATCGACGCGAGGAGGCTTTCGCCGCGTTCGACGAGGCCTTCTCGATCTACGGCGAGACGCCGGCGGAACTGCGCTTCGAGAGCGTCTGGCCCCTCGTCAAGCTCGCCATCGAGAGCGAGCGCGACGGCCTGATCTCGGGGGAGGAGCGCGACCGCCGCGTGTTCGCGGCCGTTCAGCTCGTCCGAAGCGCGGCCCTCGCCTCCGACATCGCCGAGAACGCGGCTCTCGTCGCCGCCGGCGACGACGCCGCGGCACGCGCCATCCGGGACTGGCAGGCCGCCGACGAGCGGGTCGGCCAGCTCTACACCGCCGCCGCCCGGCGCGACCTGATCGCGCTGCAGCGCCAGGAGGTGCAGCGCGAGCTCGTCTCCGCGCTGACCGAGGAGGCGCGTCTGCGCGAGCGGCGCGACCGCCTCGCGCCCGACTACGTGCGCGCCATCCAGGCGCCGGTGACGCTGGAGGCGGTTCAGGGCGCGCTCCGCCCGGGGGAGATCATGCTGCAGATCCTGGTCGGTCAGCCGCGTCCGCTGGTGATGCTGGTCTCGCCCGACCGGGTCGAGGTCCACGCCTCGGCCCTCGCGCCCGAGACGGTGGGGATCGTCGTCCGGCGCCTGCGCGACGCGGCCGAGCCTCTGCCGGGCGGCCGGCTGAAGCCCTTCGACGTGCGCCTCGCGAGCCTTCTGCACGACGGGCTGCTCGGCCCGATCGCCGAGGACGTCTCGGCGGCCGATCTGGTGTTCGTCGCAGCCGACGGACCGATGCAGTCGCTGCCGCTGGAGGTGCTGGTCAACCGCTTCGATCCGGCGGCGGAGCGGCGCGCGGCGGAGTCGCTCGACTATACCGGCGTCTCCTGGCTCGGCGCCTCGGCGACCTTCTCCTACCTGCCTTCGGCCCGGACGCTGGTCGATCTGCGCGGCGCCGTCGGCGCCTCCGGCGCCACGCGCAGCTTCTTCGGCTTCGGCGACTTCGACCCGACCGACGACATCGCCGCCGAGATCGATCGGCGCCGGGCCGAGGCCTGCGGGCGGGAGGTCCGGGTGCTGCGGAGCCTACGCGCGCTGCCCGGAACGAAGCGCGAACTCGACCTCGTCGGAGCGCTGTTTTCGGACGGACGCACGCTGACCCAGGGGGCCTTCACCGAGGGCGCGCTGCGCGACCTCTCGGACCGGGGCGAACTCTCGGACTACCGCATCCTGCATTTCGCCACCCACGGCATCCTCTGGCCCACGGTCGACTGCTTCCAGCCCGCCCTCACCGCGACGCCGGGCGCCGACGGCTTCGACGGTCTGATCGAGAGCGGCGAAATCCGCGCCCTGGACATCGACGCCGACCTCGTCGTCCTGTCCGCCTGCCAGTCGGTCGATCCGGCCGAGACCTCCACCGGCGAGACGCTGCAGGGCCTCACCCGCGCCTTTCTAGGCGGCGGGGCGCGCGCCGCCGTGGCCTCGCACTGGCTGGTGCGGGACGATCTCGCGCCCGGCCTGATGCGGGACTTCTACGCCGCCGTCTCCGGGCCCGACCGCGCACCCTTCGCGGCCGCCCTGCGCGGCGCCGTCGCTCCGCTGCGAGAGGCGCCGGCCACGTCGCATCCCTTCAACTGGGCCCCCTTCGTCGTCTTCGGCGACGGCGGGCGGAGCCTGGGCGGCTGAAGGGGGGAGGGGGCAGACGATGGCAGATCTTCCGAACCCCGAGGAGCCGCTCGATCCGGACCTCCTGAAGCCCCTCGGCGGGGCGGCGCCGATGGGCCCGCCCCTCGAGGACGCCGAGATCATGCCGCTGGAACTCGCCGTGCCGCGCGGCGATCCGGCCGACCGCGACAGCTTCAGCCATGACGCCGCCGTCGGCGGCTACGCCCAGCGCCGCGACGCCGCGCTGGAGCGGCTGGAGCGGACGCGCGACCTGCGCCTCTACACCCGCCTCGCCGAGGCGCTGGCCTGGTCCGACGGGCCGAAGGCGTTCCACGGCGCGCTCGCCGGTCTCGCGCACGTGGTGGAGAGCCATTGGCAGGAGATCCATCCCGGCCCCGCCGACGACCCCGCCGCCCAGAGCCTGCGCGTCCGGGCCTTCACGCCGCTGCGCAACCGCCTGCTCGCCAACGCGTTCGAGCCGGTGGTGGTGTTCGACGCCAAGGAGCGCGACGGCGAGATCACGCTGCGCATGATCTATCACGCCGCCGGTCGCCATGACGCCAGCCGTCTGCGACGTCCCGCCTCCGGCGAGACGGTGTATCCCGCCGACGGCATGCACGGGCTCGTCGCCCGCGTCGGGGCGGGGGCCGAGATCGCGGCGATGCGCGACGCCATGCTCGGCGCCGCCGGCGCCCTGCGCGCGCTGCAGGCGTTCTTCGCGGAGACCGAGGGCTTCGACACCCTGCGCTTCGCCGGCGACGGCCGCCGCCGCGGCCTGATCGACGAGCTGGAGGACTACGCCGCCGCCCTCGCCGCCTTCGTGCCCGAGGAGACCGCCGGCGCCGTCGCCGCGGAGCCGGGCGGTGCGGACGGGGCGGCGGAGGGCGCGGCGCCCGCGGCCGCCGGTCCGGCCCCGACGCCGCCGAGCGACCTCGCGACGCGCGAGGAGGCGCTGGCGCTGATCGACGACGTCCTCCGCTATTTCGCCCGGTCGGCCCGCTCCTCGCCCATCGCGCTCGCGCTCATAAAGATCCGGGAGATGCAGCGCGCCACCTTCTACCAATGGCTCGAGGAGACGGTGCAGGAGGGACGCGACTGGGCGCAGCTGCCGATCTGGAACGTCGACGCCGCGCTGCTCGACCGCTACGCCGAGGCGCAGGACGACGCGCCGGCGGAGGAGGGGGACGCGCCCGCCGCCTCGGACCGGGCGGCGCATCTCGGCGCTCTGGAGGAGACCCACCACCAGCTTCGTTCGCTGATGTGGGACGTCGACTCGCTCGCCTCCGCGCTCCTGCGCGCTCGGGAGGAGCTGGAGGCGCACGCCGCCGCCCTGGCCGAGGCGCGCGAGCGGCTCGCGGCCGGGGAGGCCGACGTGTCGCTGCCCGACGCGCCCGAGCCTCCCTCCCCCCCCGCGCTCGACCCGGCGGTGTTCCGGGAGATCGCCGACCGCGTGCAGACCGCGCAGGAGGCCCTTGCGGCCGAGCCCGCCGCGGGGCCGCCCCCCGCCACGGGCGGGGCCGCGCAGGGGCGCGTCGTCGACCGCGCCGGGGTGCGCGCCGCGCTGCTCTCCCTCGGGCGTCACTGGCGCGCGACGGAGCCGTCCTCGCCCGCCGCGCTGGCGCTCGAGAAGCTGGCCGAGATGGTCGATCTCGCCTTCATCGACGTCGTCCGGCAGGTCGCGGCCGACGACGTCTCCCGCCCCGCCCTTCGCCTTGCACGGAATCCCGCCCGTGAGTAGGCTGCCGCAACGATAGCGTCCGGAAACAGCCCGGCCGTCAGGAGGTTCCCATGTCCGACAGCGCACAGAAGTTCATCGGGCGCAACCGCGCCCCGCGCGTCCAGATCGAGTACGATCTCGAGACGGGCGGCGCCCAGAAGAAGATCGAGCTGCCCTTCATCATGGGCGTGATGTCGGACCTCAAGGGCGACTACGACGCCGAGGCGGGCGAGAAGCCGCAGACGGTCGGCGACCGCGACTTCAAGGAGGTCTCCACCGCCAATTTCGACCGCTACATGAAGTCGGTGAAGCCCCGCGTGATGATGAACGTGGACAACAAGCTCGGCGGCGGGGCCGACAGCCTCGCCGTGAACCTGAGCTTCGACAGCATGAAGGACTTCAGCCCCGACCGCATCGCCGAGAAGGTGCCGGAGCTGAAGGCGCTCCTCGACAAGCGCAACCAGCTCAAGAACCTGCTCAGCCACATGGACGGCAAGCCCGACGCCGAGCAGCTGATCCAGGAGCTGCTGCAGAACGAGACCCTCCTGAAGTCCCTCGCCGCCTCCTCCGCCGACGCGGGCGAGGGCGACGCCGAAGACAAGGGCTGATCCAGATGGCCGAAGAGACCGCCGCCGATCCGCAGGGCGCCCAGGGCGCGACCGGAGAGATCGCGCTCGACGAGTTCGAGGCGCTGCTCGAGAAGCGCTTCGAGCCGCGTTCCGACGCCGCCAAGGAGGAGGTCGGCGGCGCCGTGCGCGCCCTCGCCGGCTTCCTCGAGGGGGTGATGGAGGAGCAGCGGCGCAAGAACCTGCCGCAGTCCTCGATCCGCGCCATCCGGGCCATGATCGCCGAGATCGACCGCCTGATGTCGGATCAGATGAACGAGATCCTGCATCACCCGAAGTTCCAGGCGCTCGAGGGCTCGTGGCGCGGCCTGCGCTTCCTGTGCGAGCGGACGGAGACCGGCGTGGATCTCAAGATCCGCGTGATGAACGTGAAGAAGAAGGAGCTCTCCGACGAGCTCTCCAAGTACCAGGGCATCGACTGGGATCAGTCGCCGCTGTTCGCCAAGGTCTACACCGACGGCTACGGCGTGCTGAACGGCGACCCCTACGGCTGCCTCGTCGGCGACTACCACTTCGATCACACGGGCCCCGACGTCGATCTGCTGAACGACGTCTCCAAGATCGCGGCCGCCAGCCACGCGCCGTTCATGACCGGCGTCTCCCCGAACCTCTTCGACGCGGACGACTGGGAGGGGGTGGTCGGCAAGCGCGACCTCGCCGAGATCACCGCGCGTCCGACGCACATCGCCTGGAACGCGCTGCGCGAGAAGGACGACAGCCGCTACATCGGCCTCGCCGGGCCCCGCATGCTCGCCCGCCGCGCCTACGGCGAGAACAACCCGGTGGACGCCTTCGACTTCGTCGAGGAGACCGGCGGCAACGACGCCACCAAGTTCTGCTGGTCGAACTCGGCCTACGCCATGGCCGCCAACATCACCCGGGCCTTCAAGCTCTACGGCTGGTGCGCGCGCATCCGGGGCGTCGAATCCGGCGGTCTGCAGGACGAGCTGCCGACCCACGTCTTCCAGGCGGATTCGGGCGAGTTCGACAGCCAGTGCCCGACCGAGGTGCAGATCGACGACCGCCGCGAGGCGGAGATGGCGCGGCTCGGGCTGATGCCGCTGGTGCACATGAAGGGCACCAACAAGGCGGCCTTCATCGGCGCGCAGTCCATGCACAACCCGCCGAGGTTCGAGGACAACGCGGCCGGCCAGCTCGCCACCTCCAACGCCATGCTCGGTGCGCGGCTGCCCTACATCTTCGCCTGCTCGCGCTTCGCGCACTTCCTCAAGCACATGGTGCGCAACAAGATCGGCTCCTACATGGAGCGCGACGACATGGAGAAGTGGCTGGGCAACTGGATCTCCAACTACGTCGAACTCTCGGACAACGCCTCCGAATACGACAAGGCCAAGAAGCCGCTGAAGGCCGCCGAGGTGGTGGTGGAGGAGGATCCGGAAAATCCGGGCATGTACGACGCCAAGTTCTTCCTCCGCCCGCACTACCAGCTTGAGGGCGCGAACATCTCGCTGCGTCTCGT
The DNA here is from genome assembly GCA_035268645.1 of Paracoccaceae bacterium. Taxonomy (GTDB): domain Bacteria; phylum Pseudomonadota; class Alphaproteobacteria; order Rhodobacterales; family Rhodobacteraceae; genus Albimonas. The sequence goes on from DATFKM010000434.1 coordinate 8,995, forward strand.
CTCCAAGCTGCCGTCCGAAGCCGGCGCCTGACGTACGGTTGACGGTGGATTCACGCGGCCGGACGGGGGGATCACGGTCCCATCACGTCCGGCCGCGTACCAAGGCTGCAGCCCGATCAGGGGGCTGATCAAATCGGAGGAGGCGCTGCAATGGCCGTCGACATGTTCCTCAAGCTGGACGGGATCCCCGGAGAGTCCGCGGACGACGCACACAAGAGCGAGATCGACATCCTGGCCTGGAGCTGGGGCATGTCCCAGTCCGGCACCATGCACATCGGCGGGGGCGGCGGTTCCGGCAAGGCGAACTTCCAGGACCTGTCGATCACCAAGTTCGTGGACATCGCCTCGCCCGAGCTGATCAAGTTCTGCTCGAAGGGGTCGCACATCGCGAAAGGCTGGCTCTACATCCGCAAGGCCGCGGGCGACAAGCCGCTCGAGTACATGATCTACAACTTCGAGGACCTCATCGTCTCCTCGGTCTCGACCGGCGGTTCCGGCGGCGAGGACCGGCTGACGGAGAACATCTCGCTCAACTTCCGCAAGTGGTGGTTCAAGTACACCCAGCAGAAGGAGACGGGCGCCGAGGGCGACAAGAAGGATTTCGGCTTCAACATCGCCGAGTACAAGCAGTGGTCGGGCGCGCCGAAGTGAGGCTCGTCGCCCCGGCCGCGCGGTCGGCCCGATGAGCCGGCGCGAGGCCGAGGCGGCGCTGGCGGCGGGGGATCTCTCCGCCGCCGGCGCCAAGCTGATCGAGGCGGTGCGCGCCGCCCCGGGGGACGCGGGCCTCCGCGCCTTCCTGTTCGAGGTCTCCGCCCTCGCCGGGAACGGAGAGCGCGCGATGAAGGCCCTCGAGCTCCTCGGCCGGCTTCGCCCCGACTCCCTCGACATGACGACGGACTATCAGGCCGCGCTCGCCGCCGAGACGACGCGCGACCGCGTCTTCGCCGGGGCGGAGAGACCGGACGTCTTCGGGGGCGCCCGCGCCTGGACCGACGGGCTCGCCGAGGCGCTGGCGCTCGACTCCACGGGCGACGCCGCGGCCGCCTTCGAGGCCCGCGCGGCGGCGCTCGACGCCGCGCCCGCCTCCCCCGGCACGGTGGACGGGGAGCGCTTCGAGTGGTTCGCCGACGCCGACACCCGTCTCGGCCCGGTGCTCGAGGCGGTGATCAACGGCGCCTACCGCTGGATCCCCTTCGAGGAGATCGGCGCCCTCGAGATCGAACCGCCCAAGGATCTGCGCGATCTGGTCTGGAGCGTCGGCGTCCTGACCCTCGCCGACGGCGGTCAGTGGCCGGTCCTGATCCCGACCCGCTATCCCGGCTCCGAAAAGGCGGGGGCGGAGATCGCCCTCGCCCGGCGGACCGAGTGGCGCCCCCTAGGCCCGGAGGAACTCGGCCACGCCGCCGGCCTCGGCCAGCGCCTGTTCGCGCACGCCGAGGCGGACGTCCCGATCCTCGAGCTTCGCAGCCTCGTCTTCGATCACGCCGCCGACGCGGACGAGGCGGACGCCGCCCAAGACCCGACCGCGGAGGGCTGAGCCCACGGCCATGGCCGACCCCGACACCCTGTTCTGGCCCTCGCTCTACGCCCGCATCGCACCCTCGCGCTACGGGCGCGGGGACGAGGACGCGCCGGATCCGGACGTCCCCGCGCCCGAGTCGGGCGACGTCCCGGCCGAGCGCTTCGGCGAATCCGCCTTCTTCACCGACTTCGACACCCTGCGTCTGCACGTCGAGACGGAGCTGGTCTGCCTGCTCAACGCCTCCTGCCTCGAATCCGCGCTGCTCGCGGGCGAACTGGACGGCCGCGCCTTCAACGAGACCCCGCGCGAGCGGCGACGCCAGCAGCTGCCCTTCCACGACGCCCCGGACGTGCGGACCTCGATCGTCAACTACGGTCTGCCGGCGATCATCGGGGCCAGCGCCTTCGCCCTCACCGCCGCGGAGGTGGAGCAGCGCATGCGCGAGGCGATCCTCGCCTTCGAGCCGCGGATCCGCGGCGACACGTTGCGCGTGCAGATCCTCTCCCAGAAGAACGGCCGGCTCGACACCGAGGCGCCGCTCCAGTTCGTCGTGCAGGGCGAGATCCGCGGCGCCGAGGACAGCGTCGGCCTCGTCATCAACACCGTCTGGGACCCCGAACGCCTGCGCTCCGAAGCCAAGGTCACCCGCTGAGATGGACGACGAGCTGAAGCGCCTCTACGCCGCCGAACTCGCGCATCTGCGCTCGCACGCGCAGGAGTTCGCGCGCACCGGCCGCTTCCAGCGCATCGCCGCGCGCCTCGGCCTCGACGCGCCGGAGGAGGCGCGCGACCCCTTCGTCGAATGGCTGCTGCAGGGCTACGCCTTTCTCGCCGCCCGGGTGCAGCGCCGGCTGGAGGCGGAGTTCCCCCGCTTCACCCAGGCGCTGCTTTCGGTCGTCTATCCGCATCTCAACGCGCCCACCCCCTCGATGATCGTCGCGGCGGCGAACATGCGTCCGGATCCCGCCCTGCTGGAAGAGGGGGCCCTGCTGCCCCGCGGCGCCACGTTCGAGCTGGCGCGCGCGGGCTCCGGGGACCGTCCCGTGCGCTTCACCACCGGCCGCGCCCTCCGCCTGTTTCCCGTCGCCGTGGAATCGCTCCGCTATCTCGAGGGGCCGGCCGCCGTGCGCGCCGCCGGCGCCTCGCGTCCCGCGCCCGCCGCCATCGCGTTCGACCTCGTCGCGACGCCGGAAGCCGGCAAGCTCTCCGCGTTCGCCGCGGACCATCTCGATCTCTTCGTCGGGGACCGGGACGGCGCCGGTCCGGACCTGTTCGAGGCCGTGATCGCCGCCTCCACCCGCGTCGAGACGGCGAAGGACGGCGCGGCCCTCTCGCTCGCGCCGCTCGGGCTGGACCGCAGCACGCCGTGCCCGCGCCTGCCGGGCGAGGAGACGCGACCCGACGAGACCGACGCCCTGCTTCCCTACGGCCACCGCAGCTTCGACGGCTGGCGCCTGCTGCACGAATTCCTCGCCTTTCCGGACCGCTTCCGCTTCCTGCGCCTCTCGGGGCTGCGCCGCGCGCTCGAAGGGCGAGAGGAGCGGCGCGCGAGCGTCCTCGTCCTCCTGAACCGCACCGCGCCGGAACTCGCCCGCACGCTGCCCGAGGACGCGATCCGCACCAATTGCGTGCCCGCGGTGAACCTGTTTCCGCTCTCGGCCAACGACGTCTCGCTCGCCCCTCAGCGGACCGAGCACCCGATCCTGCCCGACCGGCGCGCGACGGACTACGAGGTGCACTCGATCCTCTCGGTGACCGGGACCGGCCCGGCGGGGGAGGCCGTGCCGTTCCGCCCCTTCTACTCGATCGAGGGACTCGGCGACCGCCTCGACGGCCCGCGGCGCTACTGGCACCTGGTGCGCCGCGCCCGCCAGCGCCCCGACGTCCGTTCCGACCGGGACCGCAGCCTCGACCTCTACGCGGGGACCGAGGCGTTCCTCGGCATCGTCGACCACCGCGGCGAAGCGGCGGCGGGACCCGCCGGTGCGGTGCGCTCGGTCGGGCTCGATCTCCTCTGCTCCAATCGTCATCGGGCGGAGCATCTGCTGGTCGATCTCGGCGCCGACGGGCGGCTCGAGTCCGATCTCGCCCTCGGCTGGAGCCATGTCGAGGTCGCGGCCGGCCCCTCCGCGCCCCGCGCGGGCCTGACCGAGGGCCGGCGCCTCTGGGACGCCGTCGGCCATCTCTCGCTCAACCATCTCAGCCTGATCGACGGCGAGCGGGGCGAGCGCGGCGACGCCGCCGCGGCCCTCCGCGCGCTGATGCGGATCTACGCGCCCCAGGGCTCGGAGATGGCCGAACGGCTGATCGACGCGCTCGCCGACGTCTCCGCGGCGCCCACCGTGCGCCGCGCCCGCCCCCTCTACGACCGTCCCGGCGACGCCGCCGCCCCCATCGCCTTCGTGCGCGGGCTCGAAGCCGGGCTCGTGTTCCGCGACGATGCGCAGGAAGCCTGCGGTCTCGCCCTCGTCCTCGCCCGCGTGCTCGCCGGTCAGGCCGACGCGAACAGCTTCGTCGAGACGGTGCTGCGTCGCCCCGACGGACGCGAGCGCGCGCGCTTCGCTCCCGAAACCGGCACGAGGCCAGCCCCATGACCGACGATCCCGAAGATCCGTTCGAGACCGGCCCGCGTCCCGATGCGCCCTCCCGCCGCGATCCCTTCGACACGTCTCCGCCGCCCCGGATCGGGAAGGACCCGTTCGGGTCCGCGGCCGAGGGCGCGGCGGCGACGGAGGGCGGCGGCCCTGCCGATGCGGGCGATCCCGACGAGCCGCCGAGCGCGGCGGCGTCTCCGGCGGGCCTCGTCGTCGCTGACGGGACGTCCCCGGATCCGGCGGGGAAGGGGGCGCCCGACGACGCGGCCGCCCAGCCCGGGAAGCAAGACCCGGCGCCGGTCCCCGACCCCTTCGCGGCCGCCGGCGATCCGGAGACCCCGCCGCCGGACGCGCCTCGGCCCGAGCAGCCGCCCGAGACGCCCCCCGACGCGCCGCCGGAGACCCCGCCGGGCCAGCCGCCCGAGGGCCCGCCCGGTCAGCCGCCGGAACGCCCCGAGCCGCCCGAGGAGACCCCGCCCGAGGTCCCGCCGGAGACCGATCCCAACGCCCCCGACCCGGACGCGCCGCCGCCGGAGACGCCGCCTGAGCCGCCCTCCGAGGATCCGTTCGGCCCCCCGCGGGAGACCCCGCCCGGACCACCGCCGGAGGCGCCCGAACCGCCTTCGGAGGTTCCGCCCCCGCCACCGCCGGAGACGCCGCCGGCGATGGGGGCCGCCGCGCCCAAGACCGTGGTCATGTTCGGGGCCGCCTCCGCAGCGCTCCCCGGCGTGTCCGGCGAGGACGGCCCGCGGGCCGCGACGGCCGGGGTCGAGCACGAAGGCCCTCGGCCCCCCGACGCCGCCTCCGGAGGCGGCGACGCCATGATCCCCCCCGCCGCGGCCGCCGCCGACCCGATCCCGCCCGCCGCCCACGCGGCGGTCCCGAAAGAGGGCGCCGCCGCGCCCGCCGCATCGGAGCGCGGCGCCGCGACGCGTCCGCTCGCCGCCGATCCGGAGGAGCGCGGCCCGCCGCCGGGGGCGGAGGACGATCTCGACGATCTGCTCGCC
>DATFKM010000435.1:0-2229 GCA_035268645.1 Paracoccaceae bacterium
ACGAGCGTCTCGGTTCGCCCGAAGGCGAGCTGGCGCTGGCCGAGGCGGTGGTGCATCTCGCGCTCGCGCCCAAGTCGAACGCCGTCTACAAGGCGTGGGGGGCGGCCCGCCGGCACGCCCGCTCCACCGGCTCTGCGCCGCCGCCGAAGCACATCCTCAACGCCCCGACCGCCTTGATGGCCGAGCAGGGCTACGCCGCCGGCTACGCCTACGACCACGACGCCGAGGAGGGTTTCTCCGGGCAGGACTATTTCCCGGACGGCATGGACCGTCCGCGCTTCTACGACCCCGTCGAGCGCGGCTTCGAGCGCGAGCTCGCCAAGCGCCTGCAATGGTTCGAGCGCCTGCGCGCCCGCCGTCGCGGGGGCGGCGGCGACGCGTGATCCCGGCGCCCCCTCCTGCGCGATCGGTCTCGCCCGGCGCCGCGCCGGAACGCATCGCGGCTGTCGCGCCGCCATGCCAAGGCGCCGCTTGACCGTCCTCGCCCGCCGGACGACGCTGCGACCATGCCGCCCTTCGCCGCCTCCCTGCTGCTGACCGCCCTCGGCGGCGCGCTCGGCGCGGTTCTGCGCCTGCTGTCGACGGTGGGCGCGGCGCGCCTGTTCGGGACCGGCCTGCCTTACGGCACGCTCTTCGTGAACGTCGCCGGCGGCCTCGCCATGGGCGTCGCGGCCGGCCTCCTGCTGGAGCGTGCCGGCGACCCCGCCGGCCGTCTCGCCCCGTTCCTGATCACGGGCGCGCTCGGCGGCTTCACGACCTTCTCGGCGTTCTCGCTCGACGTGCTGACGCTGCTGGAGCGCGGCCGCCACGTCGCCGCCTTCGCCTATGCCGGCGGCAGCGTGCTGCTTTCGATCCTCGCGCTGTGGGCGGGGCTGTCGGCGGTGCGCGCCGTCCTGCCGTGACGGCGCGCGGGCTCGGCGCCGCGACGACGGCGAGTTCCCGGTTGACCGCGGCCCCGAGGCACGTCATGGCCAGCGACGCCCCGGCCGCCCGGCGCCGGTCCCGAACGGGCCGCCGGCTCGACGCCCCGCGCCGCGGCCGGGCCCGGAACCTTCGGAGGAGCGCGCCCCATGTCCGGCGTCCGGCATCTCGAGATCGGCCCCGACGACGCCGGCCAGCGGATCGACCGCTGGCTGCGCCGCCACTGGCCCCAGCTCGGCCAGGGACGCATCGAGAAGATGCTCCGCAAGGGCGAGCTGCGCGTCGACGGGGCCCGCGCCAAGGCCTCCCACCGCCTCGCCACCGGCGAGACCGTGCGCCTGCCCCCGATCCCGGAGGCCGCGCCGGAGGATCACGCTCCCGCCGCACCCCGCGTCTCGGACCGCGACGCCGAGGCGATCCGCGACTGCGTGATCTTCAGGGACGCGCATCTGATCGCGCTGAACAAGCCGCCCGGACTGCCGGTCCAGGGCGGCTCGGGGCAGGGCGCCCGCCACGTCGCCGGGCTGGCCGAGGCGCTGCGCTTCGAGCGCGAGGACGCCCCCCGCCTCGTCCACCGGCTCGACAAGGACACCTCCGGGGTGCTGGTCCTCGCGCGGTCGGCCAACGCCGCGCGGGCGCTCGCGGCCGCCTTCCGCTCCCGCGACACGCTGAAGCTGTATTGGGCCGCGGTCGCCGGCGTGCCCTCGCCCCGCGCCGGAACCATCCGCTGGGGCCTCGTCAAGGCGCCGGGCCACGGGCCGGGGGGCGAAGGGGAGAAGATGCGCCTCGTGCACCCCGACGAGATCGGCTCTACCCCGGACGCCAAGCGCGCCACCACCGATTACGCGGTGATCGAGGCCGCGGCGAAGCGTGCGGCCTGGGTGGCGCTTCGCCCGGTGACGGGGCGCACGCATCAGTTGCGCGCCCACATGGCCGCGCTCGGCTCGCCGATCGTCGGCGACGGGAAGTACGGCGGCTCCGGCCAGACCAACGAGGGCGAGGGCTGGGGGGCGAAGCTCGGCGGCGCGGTCTCGGCCAAGCTGCACCTGCACGCCCGCTCCCTTGCCCTCGCGCACCCCGCGACGGGGCGTCCGCTGACCCTCCGCGCCCCGCTGCCCGAGCACATGGCGCGAACCTGGGAGATGTTCGGCTGGCGGCCCGAGGACGCGCCCGAGGATCCGTTCGACGACCCGGCCTGACGTCGCTCCACATCGGCGCGCCGACCCCGGCGCCTCCCGATCCCCTCGACGGGGACGGCGGATCGAAGGGCGCCGGCCCTTGCCGCGCCCCGCCGCCCCGGATACCCCT
>DATFKM010000436.1:0-2948 GCA_035268645.1 Paracoccaceae bacterium
GATAGTAGCTCGTCTCGTTCTCCGCCAGCAGATGGTAGAACGGCTGGTCCTTGCGGGGACGGTGATCCTCGGGGATCGACTCCCACCATTCGTCGGTGTTGGAGAATTCCGGGTCCACGTCGAAGATCACCCCGCGAAACGGGTGTATCCGGTGGCGCACCACCTGCCCGATCGTGTATTTCGCCCGTCGATCGACGCTCGCCATCGCGACCTCCTTTGCAGCCACGAGAGGTAGTGCGGCGAAGGGAGCAAGTCCAGACGCCCCCCGGGGCGGAAGGGCCGGGAGCATCGCCTCCGGGCCCCCGCCGGCGTCCAGGATCGAGGGCTTCCGCGGCGGCGCCAAATCGGGTAATATCCGTCACATAACGAGCGGACCGAAGAACAAGGTCGAACAGGCATGAAACGCGGCGTCCTCGGCGCGGCCCTCGGGCTCGCGGCCCTCGCGTTGGCGGGTTGCGCCAGCGACTCCCAGCCCGGCGACGTCGAGAACGCCTGCGCGATCTTCGACGAGCGCCCCCACTGGCGCCGCGCCGTCGCAGCGTCCGAGGCCAAATGGGGCGCGCCGGCGCACGTCCAGCTCGCGATCATCTGGAAGGAGTCGAGCTTCGAGGCGGACGCGCGCCCGTCGCGCACCTACGCCCTCGGCTTCATCCCGACCGGGCGGCGCAGCTCGGCCTACGGCTTCAGCCAGGCGCTCGACGGCACCTGGGAGTGGTACCGTCAGGACAGCGGCAACGCCTGGGCCGACCGCGACGACTTCGAGGACGCCGCCGATTTCGTCGGCTGGTACATGGCCAAGACCCGCAGCGTGAACGGCGTCGCGATGGAGGACGCCTATCACCACTACCTGAACTATCACGAGGGTCACGCCGGCTTCCGTCGCGGCGACTGGCGGCGGAAGGCCTGGCTCGACCGCGTCGCGCGCGAGGTGACGCGCAAGGCCGAGGACTACCGCCTCCACATGGAGGTCTGCGAGGCCTGAGCGACGCTTCCCCGACGCGCCCGTCGCGCCGCGGCGTCAGCCGAGCCGCTCGAAGGCCGAGCGCACGGCCGCCGCGACGGGGCGGAGCAGCAGCCCCAGCACCCAGCCGAGGAAGGCGCGCGTCAGTTCCACCGCGACATGGCCGCCGCGCCCGCTCCAGCGCAGGATCAGCGCCATCAGCTCGCGGACGCGCTCGCCGATCGCCGCGGCGATCTCGGTCGCGCGGAGCAGCATGGCGCTGAGCACGTCGAGCACCGTGACCGCCCCGAGCGCGATCGCCCCCACCGTCCGCTCCGCAAGCGCCAGCAGCGCGTTCAGCGCCTTGCCGAGCGCCCAGAGCCCGATGCGTCCGCCGGGGATGCGCACGTTCTCGCGCGCCGCGGCGATCCACTGATCGACGCTGCGCAGGTCCGGCGCCGCGGCGCCGGCCGCCGCCAGCGCGCCCCAGTCGCCCTCCCGGCTCACCAAGGGCCCGTAGACGCTCATGTAATGCTGCGAGATCCCGGGGATCAGCGCCGGCGGGCCGACGCGCACCGACCCGCCGCCGTTCGCCGGGGCGTGGCGATAGGGCCAGAGCGGCACCAGCGGCACCAGGTCGGCCGGGTTCTGCACCCGCCGCACGCGCGCCGAGGGCACCAGGCGATCGAAGGCGGCGACCGAGCCGCCGGTGAAGACCCGCGGCGCCCCGAAGGTGTAGAGGTGCAGGTCCCGCCGCCCGCGGGAGGCGAGCTCCGCCGCGGTCAGCACCGCCAGCGCCCCGCCGAGCGAGTGGCCGACCACGTGCACCGGCCCGCGATGACCCTCCAGCAGCGCCGGAATCGATTCCCGGATCGAGCGGAAGCTGCGCACGAAACCGGCGTGGGCGTAGGTGCCCGCCGGTCCGCGGTCGATGGCGATGTTGAGATCCGTCGCGCCGTCGAACATCGTCGCCGTGCCGCGCAGCGCCACGGCCTTGTGCCCGGCCCAGCGCGTGCCCGCCACGCCGTCGAGCACCAGCGCGAAGCCCGTGCGGGCGGTCAGCACGGCGCCGGAGCGCGCGGTCGCGATCCGCCCGTCCGCGAGTTCGAACGCCGCCTCGAGCCCGGTCACGCCGCGCTCGGCCGCGCCGCGCGCCGGATCGTCGACCTCGCGTATGCCGTAGACGGCGTCGGCGAGCTTCGCCGCCACCGCAGGCGAGAGTTCCGGCACGGCTTCGACGCTCATCGCGCGTCCTCCGCGGCCCGGCAGGTGCCCCAGAAGAGCCCGTCGGCGGAGGGTTCGGCGTCGATCCGGCAGACGAGGCGGAATTCGTCGAGGCCGGAGGCCTCGGCCTCCCAGCCCGCCGCATAAGTCGCCTTCTGGTACGACAGGAGCGTCAGCGCACCGCCCTCCGCCCGCTCCGCCTCGATCTCGACGCGCACCGATGGCTCGTGCGGCATGATGCGGGCCGTCAGGCTCGATCCCGTGACTTCGGGGAAGCGGAAGCGTCCCTCGGCGTCGGTCTCGGCCCGGTCCTCGCCCTCGGTTCCGGTCCAGCCCCACGCCCAGCGCCGCCGCAGGCCGACGCCCGCCGCCGGCGCGCCCGCCGCGTCGACCAGCCGCCCCTCCGTGGCCGAGGCCAGCACAAGCCCGCCGCCGAACGCCATCGCCGCCTCCCCGCCCGCCGTCGCGAGCGCCGCCCCCAGAACCGCCGCCCGCGCAGCCTTGCCGATCATGGCGGGCAGCCTGCGCCGCCCCGTCGCGGCGCGCAAGCGACGGATGCGCCGGGCCTCGCCCCTTGCCCCGTGCCCGCCGCGGTCCTACACCCCCCGACGCGCGCGTCAGGGGCGCTACGGGAGGACACCGCATGATCTCCGGCAACCAGATCCGCTCGGACTTCCTCGGCTTCTTCGAGAGCCGGGAGCACGAGGTCGTGCCCTCCTCGCCGATCGTGCCGCGCAACGATCCGACGCTGATGTTCGTCAACTCGGGCATGGTGCAGTTCAAG
>DATFKM010000437.1:0-3651 GCA_035268645.1 Paracoccaceae bacterium
CCCTCGTGCCCGATCATCACGATCTGCAGCCCGCGCTCGTGATGCCGCTCCGCCTCGATGTGGACCTTGGAGACCAGCGGGCAGGTCGCGTCCACGAACAGCATCTCGCGCCGCGCCGCCTCCGCCGGCACCGCCTTCGGCACGCCGTGGGCCGAGAAGATCACCGGCCGGTCGCCCGGGCACTCGTCCAGCTCCTCGACGAACACCGCGCCCTTGGCGCGCAGATCGTCCACCACGTAGCGGTTGTGCACGATCTCGTGCCGGACGTAGACCGGCGCGCCCCATTTTCCGAGCGCCATCTCCACGATCTTGATCGCGCGGTCGACGCCGGCGCAGAAACCGCGCGGGGCCGCGAGCAGCAGGGTCAGGGGCGGACGGGCGGCGGTCATGGCGGTCTCCTCCGGGAACGGCCTCGCTTCTTGGGGATAGGCGCCCGGGCCCGCCTCCGCAACCGCTCGTCCCACCGGGACCGCGCGCGCAACCGTGAACGTCGACCGGAGCGCGGCGCAGCGACATATGTTAGACATCCGCGCGAAGCAGTCCGAGGGGGGATCATGCGCTTCCTGTCGCGCGCGCTCGGAGGCCTGGGCCTCGCCGCCCTGACCCTCGCCCTGATCGGGTGGGGCGCGCTCTCGCTCGGGCGCGCGATCGAGGCGGAGCGCGCCGAAGCCCCGCCCCGCGCCGCCCCGGCGGAGCGCACGATCCCGGCCGAGATGGCCGTGCTGACCCGCGAGACCGTGCGCCCGCGCCTCCTCGCCCACGGCCGCATCGCCAGCGCCCGGACGTTGGAGCTGCACGCCGGCGCCGCCGGGCGTCTGGTGCATCTCTCGTCCGCCTTCCGCGACGGCGGGCGCGTCGCCGCGGACGACGTTCTCTGGCGCGTCGATCCCGCCGGGGCCGCCTCGGCCCTCGCCCGCGCGCGCATCTCCCGCGACGAGGCGGAGGCGGAGGCGCGCGTCGCCGCCTCCGCGCTGGAACTCTCCCGAAGGGACTTCGAAGGGGCCGGCCGCCAACGCGACCTCCGCGCCCGGGCGCTCGAGCGGCAGGAGGACATGCGCGACCGCGGCATCGGCTCCGAGACTTCGGTGGAGGCCGCCGCCATCGCCCTCGTCGAGGCCGAGCGCCAGCGCATCTCCCGCGAGCAGGCGCTGAACGCGGCCGAGACCCGCGCCGCGGTCGCCGAGATCGCCCTGCGCCGCGCCCGCCTCGCCGTCGAGGACGCCGAGCGCGCGCTGGCCGAGACCGAGATGCGCGCGCCCTTCGCCGGCCTCGTCGCGGAGGCCGACGCCGCGCCCGGCCGGCGCGTCGCGGCGGGCGAGCGCCTCGGCGTGCTGATCGACCCCACGGCCTACGAGGCCGCGGTGCAGGCGCCGGCCCGCGCCGTCGCCCGTCTGCTCGACGCCGAGGGCCGCGCGCCCGCGCTGGAGGCGCGGGTCCGACCCGCGCTCGCCCCGGAGGCGGCGGCGCTCGCCGCGCGCCTGCTGCGCGTCGGCGCCGTCTCCGGTCCCGCGGGCGCCGGGCGCACCCTTCATCTCGGCCTCGGGCCCGAGGCCGCCGGCGCGCTCCTCCCCGGCGACTTCGTGACCGCCGAGATCGAGGAGCCCCCCGTCGAGAACGTCGCACGCCTGCCGGTCCGGGCTCTCGACGCCGACGACGCGATCCTGATCCTCGGCGGGGACGACCGGCTGGAGCGCGTGACGCTCGACGTGACGCGCCGCCTCGGCGACGCGGTTCTGGCGGCCGACGCGCCCTTCGGCGCCCTCTATCTCGACCGGCGGCGCCCGCGCTTCGGACCCGGCGTCAAGGTCCGGCCGATCCTTCCCGAAGGCGTCGAGCGCCCCGCGGCCGCCGGCGGCCGACGGGTCGCGCTCTCGGCCGCCGACCGCGCGCGCCTCGCCGCCCTGGTGGCGGCCGAGCCCGCGCTTTCGCCGGAGGGCCGCGCCCAACTGCTGACCGATCTGGCCGGACCCGAGATCAGCCGCGCCACGCTCGAGCGGATCGAACGCCTCGGGACCGGCGGCGCCCGTCCGTCCGGCGGCTGACCGCGATGCGGGGGGCCGAGGCCGTCGGGCGCGGGCCGATCGGCTACTTCGTGCGCCACCGCACGGCGGCCAACGTGCTGATGATCGTGATCGTGGCGCTCGGCCTCGCGGCGGCCGCCTCGCTGCCCCGTCAGCTGATGCCGGACGTCGAGATCCCGACGGTGAGCGTCAGCGTGATCTGGCGCGGCGCCGGCGCGGAGCAGGTGGACCGCGCCGTGCTCTCGCCGCTCGATTCGGCGCTGGCGCTCACGCCCGGCGTCACCCGGCGCGTCGGGCGCGCGCAGGACAATCGCGCGACCCTGACCCTGGAATTCGAGCCCGGCGCCGATCTCGACCGCGGCACGGCGGCGATACGCGCTACGCTGGACGGGCTCGCCACCCTGCCGCGCGGGGCCGACCCGCCGCGCGTGACGCAAGGCGCGCGGGGCGAGCGGATCGCCGATTTCCTGATCCACGGCCCGGCGAGCCATTCGCGGCTGACGGTCTACGCACGCGAGCTGCAGCGGCGCTTCCACGAGGCCGGCATGTCGCGCCACTGGGTCCTGGCGCAGCCGAACCCGGTGATCAGCGTGGAAGTGCCCGAGGCGGCGCTGATCCGCCACGGCCTGAACCTGCGGGAGGTCGCGGCCGGCGTCGCGGACGCCGTGCGCCAGACGCCGTCGGGCTTCGCGGACCGCGGGGCGACGCGCCTGACCACGGGGGTCGAACGGCGCTCGATCGAGGCGATCTCGGCGCTTCCGCTCGACCGCGACGCGGCGGGGGCCGTGGACGCGACGCTCGGCGACGTCGCCGTGATCCGCGACGTCGGCCCCGACCGGGGGCGCCGCCACTACGTCGACGGCGACCCCGCCCTGATCGTGCGCATGGACCGACAGAGCGACCGCGACGGCATCGACCAGCTGGCCGAGGCGCGCCGCATCGCCGAGGACTACGCCGCGAGCCTGCCCGAAGGCGTGCGGATCGAACCGATCCGGACCTGGATCGAATCGATCGACCGGCGCCTCGGCCTCCTGCTCGACAACGCGCTCGTCGGTCTCGGCGTGGTGGTGGCGCTGCTGTTCCTGTTCCTCTCGCCCCGCGCGGCGTTCTGGGTGGCGGCCGGCGTCCCGATCTCGGTTCTCGGGGCGCTCGCCTGCATGTGGGCGCTCGGCATCTCGCTGAACCTGATCTCCGTCTTCGCGCTGATCATCATGCTGGGGATCGTGGTCGACGACGCCATCGTCGTCGGCGACCACGCCGACGCGCTGGCCCGGCGCGGCATGGCCCCCGTCCTCGCGGCCGAGACCGCCGCGCGGCGCATGGCGGGGCCGGTGCTGGCCGCCTCGATCACCACCGCCATTGCCTTCGCCGGCCTGCTCGCCATCGGCGGGCGCTTCGGAGAGATGGTGCAGGACCTGCCGCTCACCGTCGCGGTGGTCCTCGCCGCCTCGCTGGTGGAGTGCTTCCTGATCCTGCCCGCGCACATGGCCCACGCCGAGGCGGCGCCGCGGCGGCCCGGCCGGGCCGCGCGGATCTCGGCCGCCTTCAACCGCCGCTTCGACGCGTTCACCGAGACGGTCTTCCGCCCGGCCCTGACGCGCATCCTGCATTGGCGCTACCCGACGCTCGG